>NZ_JBPGXM010000052.1:0-22936 GCF_056755495.1 Leifsonia sp. KNZ12-8B | reverse complement strand
CCCCCCCCCCCCCCCCCCCGGTTCGGGGCGTCAGCCGCCGGTGACGCTCGACGGCGGCGTGGTTCCGTAGTCGGACTTCCAGCCCTCGTCGAGGTTGGACTTCGTCACCTTGGTCGGGACGGAGGCGACGAGCTCCGGCGCCTTCTTGTCCAGCACGCCGTATGCGCCCGCCAGCGCGAGGCCGGTGCCGATGCCGATGGAGCCGTTGCCGACCATGCCCGCGACGTTGGTGCCGGACATCATCGCGGCGCCCAGCGTGGTGTCGAGGTCGTTGGTGACGACCTTGATGTCGGTGCGGCCGGAGGCCTTGATCGCGGCGAGGACGCCCTGAGCGGCGGTCGCCCAGGAAACGTAGATGCCCTTGAGGTTCGGGTTCTTGGCGATCATGGCCGCCGCGACCGTCTGGGTGGCCGTCTCGTCGGCGAAGCCCTCGGAGTCGACGATCTTGACATCCGGGTACTCGTAGGCGAGCCAGTCCTTGAACGCCTTGTCGCGCTGGTTCGTGAACCAGAAGTTCGCGTTGTACGAGAGGTACCCGACCTCGCCCTTCTTGCCGAGCGCGTCGCCCAGGATCTCGGCGTTGTCGCGGCCGGCCGCGGTGAGGTCCTCGGTGACGATGGAGACGAAGTCGGTGCCGGCCTTGTAGCCGGCCGGCGGGGTCGTCATGACGACGAGCTTGGTGCCGGCGTCGACGGCCGGCTTGAAAGCCTTGGCGGCCGAGGTCGGGTCGACGGCGATGGTGACGATGATGCTGGGGTGCAGCGCGAGCACCGTCTGGACGTTGTTCGCCTGCGTCGCCGCGTTGAAGTTGGCCTGCGTGCTGGCGACGACGTCGATGCCGAGCTTCTTGAACTCGTCGCGTGCGCCCTTCTCGACGGCGCTGACGAAGTCGGAGGAGGTGTGCCAGACGAAGGCCGCGGTGTACTTCCCGTCCTCCACCTTGGCCTTCTCGTCGTCGGTGAGCGACAGGTCGGAGAGAGCCGAGGGCTTCTCGCCGTTGGGGCCGGTGAACTCCAGGCTGGGCTTGGCGGCGGGGGTGGAGGATGTCGACGCCTGCGTGCCGGCGGAGCAGCCGGCGAGGGCGAGGGCGATGGCGAGTGCTCCGGCGAACGCGGCGCGCTTGCCGAGACGCCGAGTGGGACGTGCTGTGCTCATGGTTGGTGACCTTCCGGGACCGGGTTGAAGAATCCGTCGTGGTGGCGTCCCCCGGGAGCTCGCGCCCCGTCGCCGTTGACTTGCTGAAGCCATTTTGATTTCAGCAAGCAATCAAAGTCAAGCGCCAGAATGTATCGAACAGATTTCGGAGCCGTAAATCCTGATGCTCAGGCCAGTCGGGTGGCGATGCGGGCACTGTTGGGCTAGTTTCGGACTCACGCTGATGACAAAGGGGCGCGATGGTTCAGGACACTCGGGAGATCAACCGCAATGCTGTCCTGACGGCCCTTCTGGGCTCGCGGCCGGCCAGCCGGAAGCAGATCGCCCAGGTGACGGGGATCTCCCCGGCGACGGTGAGCCGCGCGGTCGACCAGCTCCTCGCGGAGGGCATCGTCACCGAGACGACCGAGATCGTCTCGGAGTCCCGCGGCCGCCGCGCCGTCGGACTCGATATCGTCGCGGACCGTGTGTACGTGGTCGGAGTGGACCTCGGCGCCTCCAACACCCGCATCATCGTCGCCGACCTGCTCGCCCATCCCGTGCTCGCGACAGAGGTGCCGACGCCGGTGGGTCTCTCGGAGGCCGGCCTCGCCGACTGGATCGGCGCGACGGTCCGCGCGGCCGCCGGCGACGTCTGGGACCGGGTGGAGCACGTGTGCCTCGGCCTCCCGGGTGCGGTGAACCAGCGCGACCTCAGCGTGTCCAACGCGCCGAACCTGCCCGTCGTCGAGTCGCCGACGTTCCTCGCCTCCGTGGAGCGGGCGACGGGGCGCGCGATGCACTTCGAGAACGACGCG
Organism: Leifsonia sp. KNZ12-8B; assembly: GCF_056755495.1. Lineage (NCBI taxonomy): Bacteria > Bacillati > Actinomycetota > Actinomycetes > Micrococcales > Microbacteriaceae > Leifsonia > Leifsonia sp. KNZ12-8B. Next base: position 20,984 of record NZ_JBPGXM010000052.1, on the reverse strand, counting down.
AACTACGCCCTCCTCGGTGAACTGCATTTCGGCGCCGCGCGCGGCACGCCGAACGCGGCGATGCTCACGATCGGCTTCGGTCTGGGTGCCGGTCTCGCCGTCGACGGACGCATCCTGCGGGGCGAACGCGGCCTGATCGGCGAGTTCGGCCAGTTGCCGATCGGCCCGCTCGGCACGCGCCTCGAGCACATGGTGACCGGCGGCGGCATCCTGCGCCGCGCCGCCGAGGCCGGCCTGCAGCTCGAGGCCCCGACCGAGCTGTTCGCGGCCGACGCCGGACCGGCCCTGCAATCCCTCCGCGCCCACTTCGACCAGGCGCTCCTCGTGGTGCTGACCGCGACGACCGTGTCGTGCGACCCCCAGACGATCGTGCTCGGCGGAGGCATCGCGAACTCGCTGGCGTCGTCCCTCGATCGCTATCGCGCCGCCCTGGAGCAGAACCTCCGGGTTTCACCCGCCCTCGCCACCGCCGAGCTGGGCGACTTCTCGGGCGCAGTGGGCTCCGTGGTCGCGGCCCTGCACACCGTCTACGGCGACCTCGGCGTCGAGGAGGCCGCGGTCGTGCGGCTGCCGATGGGCGATGCGCTCGCGGCGGAGGAGATCGCGCGGGCGGCGCGGTCGGTGGTGCGGTCCTCGGCGTCGCCGGCCTGACGCGCAGCCGCGGCGGCGAGAACGCTGATGCTACGTTCTACCTGTGGATTCGGGGAAGCCTGCGACGCTGGCTGACATCGCGCGCATCGCCGGGGTGTCGCGGACGGCGGTGTCCCAGATCCTGGCGGGCTCCGGCCGGATCTCGGAGGAGACGCGGGCGCGGGTGAAGGCGCTCGCCGAGGAGCTGGACTACGTCGCGAACGTCGGCGCGCAGAACCTCCGCCGGGCGCGCGCCGGCGCGATCGGCGTCTACCTGCCGGAGAGCAACACCGGCCTCGCCTACTACATGGACTTCCTGTTCGGCGTCGTGCAGGTCGCGTCCCGCCGGTCGCTCTCCGTCACGATCATGACCGAGAGCAACGTCCGCTCGCTGGCGCGCCGCTCGCACGTGGACGGCTTCATCCTGATCGACCCGCCGATCGGCGACGAGACCGTGACGGGGATCCTGGAGGGGCGCCTCCCCGTGGTCAGCGGTGACCGGGTCGCCGGCGACCGCCAGCCGCGCCGGACGGTGTACTCGGATCATCGCGAGGCCGTGCAGCGGCTGCTCGACCACCTCCGGGAGCGCGGGGCGGGGAGGCCATCGCTGATCGCGCCGCCGCCGACGACGACCTGGGGCCAGGACGTCCGCAGCGCCTACCTCGAGTGGTGCGCGGCGCACGGGGTGGAGCCGATCGTCCGGGATTCGACGCAGCGGTTCACGGCCGACGAGGTCCGCGCCGTGTCGACGGAGCTGCTGTCGCTCGACCGCCGGCCCGACGCCATCATCTCGGTCCCCGACGGCTCGGCGGTCGGAGCCGTCTCGGCCGCGCGGGCGCTCGGGCTGACGGTGGGGAGCGACATCCTCGTCTCCGCGTACACCGACAGCCGCGAGATGCAGCTCTCCGATCCTCCTGTGACCGCGGTCGACCTGCACGCGAAGGCGTTCGGCGCCCGGTGCGCCGAGCTGCTGATGCAGGAGCTGGAGCCGTCGGAGACGGGTGCCGCCGTGGAGGCCGCACCGCTGGAGCGGTTCCCGGTCGATCTCCTCATCCGCGAGTCGACGAGCGGCCGCCCGGCCTGATCCGCCGCGGCGCGTCAGCGGCGCGGCGTGTTTCGTCCCGGTTACGGAATGTGGGCGAACAGATTTCCGCTATGGACATTTTTTTCCTGAGGTGTCACGATAAATCACCTTGTAACCGCACCGCATTGAGGAGGCCTCGCCGATGCCCCGATCCTTCGAATCCCGAGTGAGGGAACTCGGCCTCGACATCCCCGACTACTCGCACGACGAGTACCACGGGACCTCCTACGGCTCGATGAAGGCGTTCCACAAGACGGGCACCCTTCTCTTCCTCTCCGGGCACGTCGGCGAGATCGTCGGCCAGGAGCACTTCCCCCAGTACCCCGGTCGTCTGGGGGCGGAGGTGACGGTCGAGCAGGGCTACGCCTCCGCGCGCCAGACCGCGCTCAACTGCCTCGCGACGATCAGGCTCGCCCTGGGCAGCCTCGACGAGGTCAAGTGCCTCGTCGGGTCGCTGAACTACGTCGCGGTGGCTCCCGGGTTCACCGACGTCCACCTGGTCTCCAGCGGGGCGACCGACCTGTTCCGCGACGTGTTCGGGCCCGAGAACGGCATCGGCGGACGCGCCACGATCGGCGTCGCCGCCCTGGCGAGCAACCACTGCTTCGAAAACGTCCTCACGATAGAAACGGTCAACTGACATGACTCACACCAGCAACGCTCGCGCCCGGTTCCTGCGTGGGCTCGTCGCCCCCATCGCCGTGGGCATCGCGGGCTCCGTCCTCCTCGCCGGCTGCTCCGCCGGAACCGGCTCCGACTCGTCCGGCTCGGCGATCAAGCTCGGCTTCACCGCGACCCTCTCCGGCGACTTCGCGAGCTACGGGCTCGACCTGCGCAACGGGGTCGACCTGGCCGTCGCGGAGCTCAACGCAGCCGGCGGCATCGACGGCAAGAAGGTCTCCGTCGAGTCGACGGACGACCAGGGATCGCCCGCCAACGGCCCCGTCGTCGCCCAGAAGTTCTGCGACGACTCGGCCGTGACCGCCGTGCTCGGTTACAGCTTCTCCAGCGTCGCCCTCGCGGCCGTCCCGATCTACCAGCAGTGCGACCTGCCGGTCGTGGCCTCCGCGGTCACGTCGCCGGAGCTCTCCGGCGCCAGCCCCTCCTTCTTCCGCGACGTGTTCACCGATGCGTACCAGGGCGCGGCGATGGGAACCCACGTCCACGAGGACGGCGCCGAGAAGATCGCCGTGCTCTACCAGCAGGACGACTACGGACAGGGGATCTCGAAGGCGTTCGGCGACGCGTTCGAGAAGGCCGGCGGCACGGTCACGAGCTCGCAGGCGTACCAGCTGGGCGCCGTGGACTTCAGCGCCCTCGTCGACAAGGCCCTGGCGGACGACCCGGACGGCATCTTCATCGGCGGCTTCTACACCGAGACGGCGAAGATCGCGAAGCAGGTCCGGACGAGCGGCTCGGACGCCCAGCTCTACGCGACAGACGGCGCCGTGAGCCCCGACCTCATCGCGCTCGGCGGCGACGCCGTGGAGGGCATCAAGGTCTACTCCGCCTTCGACGCCGCCGCGGCGACCGGGAAGGCGAAGGACTTCGTCTCCGCCTACACCGACAAGTACGGCGAGGCTCCCAGCTCGTGGGCCGCGCTCGCCTACGACGCCGTCGGCATCCAGGCCAAGGCGATCGAGAAGGCCGGCAGCCCGGACCGCGCGGCCGTCGCGAAGGCGCTCGCCGCGACGAAGGACTACGAGGGCGTCACGGGCTCGATCGGGTTCGACGACAAGGGCGACCGGGTCGGCACGGTGCTCTTCCTGACGCTGGCCGACGGCGCCTTCGTCGCCGCCGACTGAGCGGACCCGGCCACGTGATCCAGACACTCGTCAACGGACTCGCCCTCGGCGGCATCTACGGTCTGCTGGCGGTCTCCTTCAGCGTCGTCTACGGCGTGCTGGGCATGGTGAACTTCGCGTTCGGCGAGATCTTCATGTTCGGCGCCGTGGGCGCGCTGGTGGCGAGCCAGGCGAACGTCGTGCTCGCCGGCGAGGCCGTCGGAGGACCGGCGCTGCCGCAGTGGGCCGCGATCGGCATCGGGCTCGTCGTCGGCGCGGTGGTCGGCCTCCTGGTGGAGCGCATCGCCTACCGGCCGCTGCGCAACGCACCCATCCTCTCCATGCTCATCACCGCGATCGCGGTGTCGATGCTGCTGCGGGCGATCGGCACGTTCGTCTTCGGCGCGTCGCAGCTGCCGGTGCCCGCACCCGACCTCGGGCCCGCCCTCGAATTCCTCGGGGCGCGGGTGCAGCCGATCGACGTGGTGATCTTCACGGTGGCGATCCTCGCCACGGCCGCGTTCTGGGCGCTCGTCCGGTTCTGGCCGATCGGGCGGGCGATCCGCGCCACCGCGCAGGACCGCGACGCCGCACGGCTGATGGGGATCGGCGTGGACAAGGTCATCTCGACGACCTTCGTCCTCGGATCGGTGATGGCGGCGCTCGCCGGCATCCTCTACTCGCAGAAGTACGGCTTCGTCGCGGCCGCCATGGGCTTCGTGCCCGGGCTGAAGGCGCTCGTGGCGGCCGTGCTCGGCGGGATCGGCAGCATCCCGGGTGCGTTCGTCGGCGGCCTCGTGATCGGGGTCGTCGAAGAGCTCGCCGCCTCCTACGTGCCCCAGGGCTCCGCCTACCGCGACGTCATCGCGTTCGGCGTGCTGGTCCTCATCCTGGCGCTCCGGCCGCAGGGCATCCTCGGCCGCCGCGAGATCGTGAAGGTGTGATCGTGTCTGAAGCAGTCGCGGGCAACCGCTCCACCTCGGCGCGACTCAGGCGCGTCGCCGTCCCCGCCCTCGTCGGGCTGGTCGCGGTCCTCCTCCCGGCGCTGCTGCCCGGGGACCAGTGGGTCCGCGTCGCGGCCCTCGCCCTGGTCTACGTCGCGCTCGCCAGCGGTCTCAACATCCTCGTCGGGCTGACGGGGCTGCTGGACCTCGGGTACATCGCCTTCTTCATCGTCGGCGCGTACACCACGGCGATCATCACCGTGCGGCTGTTCATCGACACCTGGCACTTCGACCCCGCCTCGCTGTGGTGGCTGCTGCCGGCCAGCGTCGTGCTCGCGCTCGTCCTCGCCGGGATCGCCGGAGCCGTCATCGGGTATCCCACGCTCCGCGCCCGCGGCGACTACCTCGCGATCATGACCCTGGCCTTCGGCGAGATCGTGCGGATCGTGTCCATCAACTGGATCGACCTCACGGGCGGTTCGGTCGGCATCCGCGGGATCCCGTCGTTCCAGCTCGGCTCCGGGGTGTTCAGCGTCGCGGCGGAGAACTACTACGTCGTCCTGGTGGTCGCGGTGTGCATCCTGCTCGCCGTCGCCGGTCTGACGGCCTCGCCGGTCGGGCGGGCCTGGGTGGCGATCCGCGAGGACGAGCTGGTGGCCTCGTCGATGGGGATCCGCACCCGGCGGTACAAGCTCCTCGCCTACATCTGCGGCGCCGGCGTCGCCGGGGTGACCGGTGTCTTCTTCGCCCACATGCAGCAGTTCATCAACCCGGACAGCTTCACGCTCGAGGACAACTTCGTCGTCCTGAGCCTGGTGATCCTCGGCGGTGCCGGCACCTTCTGGGGACCGGTCGTGGGCGCCATCGTCTGGATCTTCTTCGAGGCGATCGCCCGCAACTGGCCGTTCGTGCAGGCGCACCCCGAGTTCCAGACCGGGATGCTCGCGCTGATCGTGATCCTGCTCATGATCCTGCGCCCGGGCGGCATCGTGTCCCGGCGGCTGCGGCTGACCAGGCACTCGGCGCACGAGACCGCGCCGGCGACGACGGTCGACGAGACGGCCGCCTTCCGCGTCGCCGACGCGGCGGCCTCCGATGCGGCGGCCCCCGACGCGAAGACCGGGGACGTCGTCCTCTCCGTCCAGGACGTCGGGCGCACGTTCGGCGGCCTCACCGCGCTGAAGTCGGTCTCGTTCACCGTGCGGCGCGGCGAGATCGTCGGACTGATGGGCCCGAACGGCGCAGGCAAGTCGACGATGCTCAACATCCTCTCCGGGGTCACCCGGCCGTCGCACGGAGCGATCACCTTCTACGGCGACCGCATCGAGGGCCTCGACTCCGACCGGGTGAGCGTCGCCGGCATCGCCCGCACGTTTCAGACGGTGCGTCTGTTCTGGGACATGACGGTGCTGGAGAACCTCCTGGTCGGGGCGCATGAGCGGCTGCGCGGCTGGGTCCCGTCGTTCATCCTCCGTCTCCCGCGGGAACGGAGGAACGAGGCGGTGGCTCTGGCCGAGGCCGACGCGCTGCTGCGGTTCGCGGGCGTCGCCGAGACGCGATCCCGCCGGGCCTCCACACTGACCTACGACCATCAGCGGCGGGTGGAGATCGCCCGCGCGCTCATGACGAAGCCGCGCCTGCTCCTGCTCGACGAGCCGGCGGCCGGGATGAACGAGACCGAGACCCGTGCGCTCGGCGAGCTCATCCGCCGCATCAGGGACGCGGGAGTCGACGTCGTCCTGATCGAGCACGACATGGACCTGCTCATGGGCGTGTGCGACCGGATCGTGGTCCTCGACCACGGCGAGGTCATCGCGGAGGACACTCCGTCCGCCGTCCGGGCGGATCAGGCGGTACTCGAGGCGTATCTGGGGAGCGACGCATGAGCATTCTCGACATCTCAGGGCTGTCCGTGCGGTATGGCGCCGTGACAGCGGTGCGCGACGCATCCCTCACCGTCGACGACGGCGAGCTCGTCGTGATCGTCGGCGCGAACGGCGCGGGCAAGTCGAGCCTGCTGCGCGCGACCGCCGGGCTCGTCCGGTCCTCCGGCGCGGTCGGTTTCGCCGGCGCGAAGCTCGCCGGTGCGAGCGCAGAGGCGCGGGTCCGGAAGGGGATGTCGCTCGTGCCGGAGGGACGCCACATCTTCGGCAGGATGACCGTGCTCGAGAATCTGCAGATCGCGACCTGGGGGAGCCCGCACAAGCTGCGGAGCGAGCTCGATCGGATCTACGGGCTGTTCCCGGTGCTGCGGGAGCGCGCCCACCAGACCGCCGCCACATTGTCGGGCGGGGAGCAGCAGATGCTGGCGCTCTCCCGCGCGCTCGTGCGCCGCCCCCGGCTGCTGATGCTCGACGAGCCGTCGATGGGTCTGGCGCCCCTGGTCGTCAAGCAGATGTTCGAGCTCATCGCCGAGATCAACACCGGAGGGACGAGCGTGCTGCTGGTCGAGCAGAACGCTCGCATGGCGTTGTCCATCGCCCACCGCGGGTACCTCATGGAGACCGGCCGGATCTCGCACGGCGGACCGGCCGCGGCGATGCTCGACGACGACGAGCTGCATGCCGCCTACTTCGGACGCCCCACGCCCTAGCCGCCCCGACCGCGCCATCGACAGACCGCGCCCACCGACATCCCGCGCACCCGGACCGTGCGCCATCACGAGGACTGGATCCATGACAACTTCTCCCATCGCGCCCGAAATCGCTCTGGCCGCCCCGCACGTCGACGCCGTCGACGCCGCCAGGGCGGTGATCGCCGACGGCGGGAACGCCGTGGACGCGGCGGTCACCGCCGCGATCGTCCTCACGGTCGTGTACCCGCACATGTGCAGCGCGGGCGGGGACATGATCTCGCTGGTCAGGGCCGACGGCGTCACCGCCGCCATCAACGCGTCCGGCGGCTACGGGTCCGCCGTCGACACCGCCGAGCTGGTCGGCGCGGGCCGCATCCTGCCGACGGCCGGGCCGCTGACGGTCTCCGTCCCCGGTGTCGTCTCCGGCTGGCTGACGATGCTCGACCGATGGGGGACCCTGCCCGTCGCCCGGGTCCTGGCGCCCGCCATCGCCCTGGCACGCGACGGCATGACCGTCAGCAGCGGCCTCGCCGAGGCGCTCCTGGAGGATCGCGAGCGGCTCATCCACGACCCGGGGATGCGCTCGGTGTTCTTCCCCGGGGGCGAGCCGGTCGGCGAGGGGGCCGTCGTGCGGCAGCCCGCGCTCGCGTCGACACTGTCGGCGCTCGCCGAGGACGGGTTGCAGAGCTTCTACACGGGAGCGACGGCGGAGGTGCTCGCCCGCGGGCTCGCGGAGCTGGGCGTCCCCGTGACGCTCGATGACCTGGCCGAGCACCGGCCGCGGGTGGAGGCACCGCTGAGCCTGACCGTCGCCGGGCGCCGGGTGTGGACGGCCGGGCCGAACTCGCAGGGCTTCACCCTCCTGCGCGCGCTGGGAGCCGCCGAGAAAGCGGTCGGCGACGATCCCGTCACGACCATCGACGAGGCCGTGCTCGCCGAGCTGTTCCACAGCGGCGACCTGCTGCGCGACACACTGCTCGCCGACCCGGACGTCGCGCCGGTCGACGTGGACGGTGTCCTGAGCGACGTCGCCCTCGCGACCGCGGCGAGCGACGCGATCGGGAGCGCGGAGTCGGGGGAGCGCGTCCCCCCGGTGCTGACGCCGCGGCCCCACGGTGACACCATCGCCGTCACGGCGGTGGATTCGAGCGGCATGGCGGTCTCGCTCGTGCAGTCCGTGTTCCACGCCTTCGGCTCGCTCATGCTCGAACCGCGGACGGGTCTCGTGCTGCACAACCGCGCGGCCTTCTTCAGCCTCGATCCGGCTTCGCCGAACGTCCTCGCGGCGGGGAAGCGGCCGGCCCACACGCTCGTCCCGGTCATCGTGGACGACGGGGGCGCCGTCTCGGCCCACGGGACCATGGGCGGCAAGGCGCAGTCGCAGATCCACGCGCAGCTCGTCCTGCGCGCGTTCGAGGGGTTCGAACCGGAGGAGATGGTGTCCGCTCCGCGGTTCATCGTCGGCGGCCTGGAGAAGGGCACGCTCAACGACTTCATCCTCGTGGAGTCCCGCGAGGACGAGGAGCGCGTGCAGCGGCTCCGCCGCGGCGGCCTCCCGATCGTGGTGGGACGGGCGTTCGACTCGGACGCCGGGCACGCCATGGTCGCCAGGAAGGACGCGTCCGGACGGGTCGCGGCGGGCGCCGACCCGCGCAGCGACGGAGGCGTGGTCGTGGCCGCGCCGACCGGGGCGCTGTCGTGAGGAGGTTCCGCGGGCGTCCGGCCGACGTCCACCTCGCTCTGATGCTGACGCTGACGTTCACGACCGGCATCATCGACGCGGTCGGCTACCTGGGGCTGGACCGGGTGTTCACGGCCAACATGACCGGGAACGTGGTGATCCTGGGCATGGCCCTCGCGCAGGCGGACGGGCTGCCGATCATCGGGCCGACCATCGCGCTCGTCGCCTTCCTCGTCGGCGCGGCGGCGGGCGGAGCCGTTTTGCGGCGCGCGCACGCCGGCTGGTCCACGCCGACGAGTGCGGCGTTCTGGGTCGTCGGCGGCCTGCTGGCCGCTCTCGGTGTCGCCGCGATCATCGCGCCGCCCCGCACCGACACCCCGTGGGCCTTCGCGATCACCGGCGTGCTGGCGGCCGGGATGGGCCTCCAGGCCGCCGCGGCACGGAAGCTCGCGGTCGCCGACGTGACGACGGTGGTCGTCACCTCCACCATCGTGGGGCTGGCGTCGGAGTCGCGCCTCGCCGGCGGCACGGGCAAGAACTTCCCGAGACGCCTTCTCGCGGTGGTGCTGATCCTCGCGGGGGCGTGCGCCGGAGCCCTCCTGCTCCAGGTGCACTTCGGCGCCGGACTCCTCGTAGCGGGCGCGCTCACGATCGCGGCCACCTTCGCGGGCCACTTCGTCGCCCACCAGCGGTACACGGCCGGCGCGCAGGAGGCGTGAGGGACGCCGCCACGCCGCCTCCCGCTCCCGATGCGGCAGCATAGGAGCATGGATCGCGCGACCGCAGGCACCCGGGAGGCGGCCATCGGCGCGATGCTGGGTGACGCGGTCGCCGCCGGTCCGATCCGGCGGACCACCCTCGCGTACGACGCCTTCTTCGCCCACCGCGAGCTGAGCCGGATCGAGGGCGAGGCCGTCGTGGACGGGGAGCGCCGCGCCTGGTCGCTGATCGAGAAGCGCACCGAAGGGCCGCACCTGGCCGCGCCCTACCTGTACGACAACGGCGTGCGCGAGCTGGACGCGTACCGGTCGGGGCTGTTCGACGACATGCCCGCCCGCATCCGCGCTCCGCGCGCCTACGACACGCTCCTGGAGCCCGACGGCGCGATCACCCTGTGGATCGAGGACGTGCGGCACGAGGGGCCCCGGCCGCTGGAGGCGGACGCGATCGTGACGGCCGCCGGCGACCTCGGGAGGATGAACGGCCACTGGTTCGGCCGCCCGAGCGCAGAGCCGTGGTTCTTCACCGGCTGGATCGACCGGCACGGCCAGCCGGAGGCGGTCGAGCGGGGTCTCGCCACCGTGCGGCGTGCGCATCCGGAGGCCCTCGCTCGCTTCGGCGGCCGGCTGGCCGACATCGAGCGGCTCATCCTCGCGCAGCCGCGGGTGCGCGCCGTGCTCGAGGCGCTCCCGCACACCATCTGCCATCACGACGCCGTCGGCGCGAACGTATTCCGCACCTCCACCGCGACCGTGCTCATCGACTGGGAGTCGGTGGGTCCTGGCACCGTCGGCGCGGACCTCGCCTCGCTGCTGTTCTCGCCGCGCCGGGGCGACGCGTCGGTGCACGTCATCCGGTCGGTCCTGGACGACGCGGTGGAGGCGTACATCGACGCCTTCCGCGAGGACGCGCCGAGCGTCTCACGCGCCCAGCTCCGCGCCGGGGTGGATGCGGCCATCGCCCTCCGCTGGAAGCTCGCCGTCGACGTCGTGGCCGCCCTCGAATCCGGCCACGCGCCGCGCCGGGGCAGCCTGCCCGACGAGCCGGGGGAGGTCGCCCTCGAGGAGCTGATCGAGCTGGTGGAGGTGCTGCTCGCGTCCGCCGCGCGGACGCTCGGCTGAGCGGCTGAGCGGCTGAGCGGCTGAGCGGCTGGGCGGCTGACCGGCTGACCGGCTGAGCGCCGCCCGAACCAGTGCGGCACCCCGGGTGTCGAGCTCGCCGCCCGCCGAGCTCAGCGCAGCGGATGCGGCCGGCGGTCCTCGTGCGCTCCGGTGCTCTCGCGCGGGAGGAGCAGATGCGGTGCGACGATCTCCTCCGCCGGCAGGTTCGGGTCGTCGATCCTCGCCACGATGCGAGCGATCGCCTGTTCGGCGATGAAGGGCGTGTCCAGCGAGATCGTGCTCAGCGATGGCCGTGCGTAGCGGCCCTCGTCGATGTCGTCGATGCCGATGATGGCGATGTCCTCCGGCACCCGCAGCCCGGCGTCGAACACGGCTCGCGTCGCACCCATGGCGAGGAGGTCCGAGTAGCAGAAGATCGCATCCGGCGGTGGCGACGCGGAGAGGAGGGACGATGCGGCCGAGTACCCGTCGGCTCTGCTGTAGTGGTCGGCGGCCCGGGTGAGGGACGCGTCGAGCGGCAGGCCCGCGTACTCGAGCGCCTTGGCATAGCCCTCGGTCCGCTGCTGCGGGGTCGCGTAGTGCTCCTTCGGCTGTGCGCCGATCGCGGCGATGCGGGTCCGGCCGATGGCGATCAGGTGCTCGGTCGCGTCCACGGCCGCCTGGACGTTGTCGATGGCCACGTGATCGAACCGGCCGTCGAACGTGTGCTCGCCGAGGAGCACGAGCGGCATGCCCTGCGACGCGTTGACCTCGCGGAGCTCGGCCTCGGTGGCGAGCGGGGCGAACAGCATCCCGTCGAACAGCATGTTCCGGTCGGTGCCGCGGAGGAGGTCCTGCTCCCGGTCGTGGTCGTGGCCGGTCTGGTCGATCATCACCTGGTACCCGACGTCCCCCGCCGCCCGGATCACGTCTCGCGCGAGCGCGCTGAAGTAGGGCACGTCGATCTCCGGCACGACGAGGGCCAGCAGCCCCGTCCGGCCCGTCCGGAGGGTGCGGGCGACGGGGTTGGGGCGGTAGCCGAGCTCGTCGATGGCCTGCTGGACGCGTGCGCGCATCTTCTCGCTGACGTGCTCGTAGCCGCTCACGACGTTGGAGACGGTCCGCACGGAGACGCGCGCGCGCTCGGCGACATCGCGGAGCGTTGCCGGCATGATTTCCCTCCCTCCCGCCTGCGGAGCTTCCTCATCCTAGCGTTTGCAACCGTTGCAAACATGCTGTACCGTTTTGCATACGTTGGCAAATGGCCGCACAAAGGAGTGTCATGAAGCTCACAACCTCGAAAGGGCGCCGTGCCGCGACAACGCGGCTGATCGCCCTCGGCGCAGCCGGCCTCGTCGCCGTCGGCCTGTCCGGGTGCGGACCCGACATCGGGTCGGGCGATCCCACCGCCTCGAGCACGATGCTCGCCGCCCCCACCGAGAAGTCGCCGAAGGGCGAGATCACGATCTGGGACCGCTCCGGCGACCTCTTCAAGGTCTTCGACGCCGCGATCGCCGACTTCAACAAGGTGTATCCCGACATCACGGTCCATCACGAGGCCGTCGACATCGACGCGAAGCTGCAGAACACCCTCATCACCGGCACGGACGTGCCGGACGGGGTCTTCCTCGACGACGCGAAGGTCGGCGGGTACGCCGACTACCTGTGGAACCTGAAGGATGTGCTCGAGCCGTACTCGAAGGACATCGCCCCGCAGAAGATCGACGTCAACACGGTCAAGGGCGGCATCTACGGCGTGCCGTTCGACCTCGACCCCGGGCTGCTCTTCTACAACGAGAAGGCGCTGACCGCCGCCGGCATCGACCCCGCGTCCATCACGACCTACGACGACCTGATCGCAGCGGCCGAGAAGTACCAGCAGTTCAAGCCGGGAGCGAAGCCCATCCACCTGGAGCAGAGCGCCTTCCTCGGGCAGCTCCAGCTCGAGATGTACGCGAGCCAGCTCGGGACGAGCATCGCGGACGCGGACGGGAAGCTGCGGCTGGACTCCCCGGAGTACAAGCAGATCCTCGGGTGGCTGGACGACGTCCAGAAGCAGGGCCTCGGCACCCGTGCCGAGTACCTCAGCCCGAGCGACATCGGGGCCCTCGACGCCGGCGACGAGGTCTTCTACCCGTGGTCGATCTGGTTCGACTTCGCGCCTCAGCAGCAGCTGACCGCCACCAAGGGCGACTGGCGGGCGATGCCGCTGCCCGCCTGGAAGGACGGCGGCGCGCGCAGCGGCGCGATGGGCGGCTCGTCGTTCGTGCTCCCGAAGGAGGGTGAGAACTCCCAGCTGGCCTGGCTCTTCTACGAGTTCCTGATGTACGACGAGGCCGGTTACACCGCGGTCTACGGGCCCAACGACGTCTACCCGGGAGGCCTCAACACGTCCATCCCCGCCTACGAGCCGGCGGCGAACCCGGACAAGCCGCTCTTCGCCCCCATCGAGGCCATGGGGAACCAGGACCTGTGGTCGACCGCGATCGAGGCCGGGAAGGAGATCCCCGGCGGAGCGCCGCTGCCCACCTGGTGGGCCGGAGCCGTGGACTACCTGGGGAACGACATCCAGAAGATGCTGGACGGAACCCTCACCCCGGAGCAGGTCATCGAGCAGTCCTCGAAAGACATCCAGTCCAACCTGATCGACCGCCAGTAGCGATGCCGGGCCGACCCGACCGCCGAACCGAGGAACACCCGTGACGACGACCGCAGCACCGACAGCACCCCCGCGCACCAGTCGGGGGAGCAGAGGCTACTCGATCCGCAGAGCCATCGCGCCCTACCTGTTCGTGCTGCCCTTCGTCGCGGTGTTCCTCGCGTTCAGCATCTACCCGCTCCTGTTCACGCTGCGGCTGAGCTTCACGAACTGGCACGGAGCGGGCGCGGCGGAATGGGTCGGCCTCGGCAACTACGCCTACCTCCTCGGCAGCAGCGCCTTCTGGTCGTCGCTGGCGAACTCCGGCATCCTCTGGCTGCTGATCGTCCCCGCGCAGCTCGTCCTCTGCACCATCGTGGCCGTCCTGCTCGACAACGCGAAGCTCCGCCTCCGGGGGTTCTACCGCGTCGCCTTCATCGTGCCCTTCGTCACCCCGCTCGTCGCGGTGGCGCAGATCTGGATCGTGCTGTTCGACCAGGACTACGGCGCGGTGAACGGGGTCCTGAACCTCGTCGGACTCCCGGACGTCGGGTGGCTCGTGACGAGCCAGTGGGCCAAGCCGACGCTGGCGCTGCTCTTCCTCTGGAAGACGAGCGGATTCATCATCATCATCCTGCTGTCCGGCCTGCAGTCGATCGACGCCAACATCTACGAGGCGGCGTCCATCGACGGCGCCAGCCGGGTGCGGCAGCTCTGGAGCATCACGGTGCCCCTGCTGCGGCGCACGATCATGTTCGCCGTCGTGCTGCAGACGCTGGCCGTGTTCCAGATGTTCGCCGAGCCGTTCGTCGTGACGAAGGGCGGGCCGTACGGCTCGACCACGACCGCAGGGCTCTTCCTCTACAACCACATCACCCGGGCCGATCTCGGCACGGGCGCCGCGAACTCGTTCCTGCTCGTCATCGTCGTGATGGCGCTGTCGCTCGGATTCGTACGGCTCCTCCGGGCGAAGGACTGACCGTGACCTCCACCGCAGACACCACCCGCGCCGCCGCGTCGCACGCCGTGGCCGGGTCCCGCCCCCTCCGTCGCCGGCCGCTCATCGGGTCCAACGTGTTCCTGATCATCCTCACCGTCGCGTTCCTCGCGCCGGTGGCCTGGGCGATCCTCTCGGCCTTCAAGCCGGCCGGCGAGATCATCCGCGATCCGCTCGGCTTCGACCCGGCCGCCTTCACGCTCGACAACTTCCGCGGGATGTTCCAGGACGTCCCCATCGCGTCCGGATTCCTCAACACGGGCATCGTCCTCGTCGTGAAGGGGGCGATCACGCTGTTCTGCGCTCCCCTCGCGGGGTACGCCTTCGCCAAGTACGACTTCCGGGGCAAGAACGTCCTCTTCGGCACCGTGCTGGTGACGCTGATGCTTCCGACGATCGTGCTCATCATCCCGCTGCTGCTGGAGATGAAGGAGCTGGGCTGGGTGAACACCTACCAGGCGCTGATCCTCCCCGGCTCGGTCGACGCCTTCGCGATCTTCTGGATGCGCCAGGTGATCTCCGCCGTTCCCGACGAGCTGCTCGATGCAGCCCGAGTGGACGGGTGCGGTGAGTTCGGCATCTTCTGGCGGATCGTCGTCCCGGTCATCCGCCCCGGCCTCGCCGGCCTCGCCGTGCTCACCATCATGAACATCTACAACGACTTCGTCTGGCCGGTGGTCGTCGCCAGTTCGAGCCGGATGGCGACGCTCCAGGTCGTGCTCTCCACGCTCGCCCAGAACATCTCGGGGAACAAGGTGGGGGCCGACTACGCGACCGTCACCGGCGAACTGCTCGCCGCGAGCTCCGTCGCCCTCATCCCCCTGCTCATCCTGTTCATCGTGCTCCAGAAGCACTTCATCAACGGCATCCTCGCGGGCAGCGTCAAGGGCTGATCGCCATGCGCACCGAACGAACGAAAGGCACTCCATCCATGTCGATCCCGAAGCCCGAGTACCCGCGACCCGACTTCGACCGTTCAGAGCGCTGGGTCTCTCTGAACGGGGAATGGGACTTCGAGCCGGAGGGCGGCGAACCGGCGACCATCGTGGTCCCGTTCGCGTGGGAGACCAGCGCGTCCCGCGTGCGCCGCACCTGGCTCGAGCGCGCGGTGTACCGGCGGACCTTCGCGGTGCCGGCGGAGTGGGAGGGCCGGCGCCTCGTCCTCGGCTTCGGCGCCGTGCACCATGCGGCGCGCGTGCTCGTGGACGGCAGCGTGGTCGGCACGCACACCGGCGGCTACACGTCGTTCGAATTCGACCTGACCGACGTGGTGCGCCCCGGGGTTCCCGCCGAGCTCGTCGTCGAGGTGGACGCACCGGCCGACAAGCGCGAGATCCCGCACGGCAAGCAGCGGTCGATCCCGCGCGACGACTACGACGGCGTCTCGTTCACCCCGACCTCCGGGATCTGGCAGTCCGTCTGGGTGGAGGCGCGCGGGCGGACGTACATCGCCTCCGCCGCGCTGCGGGGCGACTCCCTGACCGGGTTCACGGTTACCGGCTCCCTCGCCGGAGACGCCCCGGCCGGCACGCCGGTCGTCGCCGCGATCGAGGGGCGGGAGACCGTCTTCGTGACCGGCGCCGACGGCCGCTTCGAGGGATTCCTGGGCGTCGACGAGCCGCGGCGGTGGAGCCCGGCCGACCCGCACCTGTACGCGGTCGAGTTCCGCGTCGGCGACGGGGTCTCGGCCGATCGCGTTGTCGCGACAGCGGGGCTGAGGCGTGTGGAGACCCGCGGCGAGCAGCTCTTCCTCAACGGTCGCCGCTTCTTCGTGCGGGGCGTGCTCGACCAGGGCTACTGGCCGGAGTCGGGCCTCACGGCGCCCAGCGAGGAGGCCATCGTCCGCGACCTGGAGCTCGCCCGCGAGCTCGGCTTCACCCTGGTCAGGAAGCACCTCAAGTTCGAGGAGCCGCGCTGGCTGCACCACGCCGATCGGATGGGGATGCTCGTCTGGGCGGAGCCCGCCTGCCCGAGCCGCTACACCCCGGCATCCGCCCGGGCGTTCGAGGAGCAGCTCCCCGACCTGGTGCGCCGCGACGGGAACCACCCCTCCATTGTGGTGTGGGGCCTGTACAACGAGGAGTGGGGTCTCGACTGGGACATCCCCGGCAGCCCGGAGCGGGCCGAGGCCGCCGTGCACGCCTACGACACCATGCGCGCACTGGACGACTCCCGCCCGATCGTCGAGAACTCCGGCTGGGCTCACGTGCGGACCGACCTGGTCGACTGGCACTACTACGACGAGGACCCGGCGGCGTGGGCCGCCAACGTGGCCGCGCTCGCCGCGGGCGAGAAGGACGAGTTCGAGGTGAGACTCGGACCGGACTTCGTCGTCGACAAGTCCTTCTACGGCTCGGCCGACGTCCCCCGCCGCGGAGTGCCCATCCTGAACAGCGAGTTCGGAGCCGGGTTCACCAGCCTGGAGCGGGCCTGGCACGTGCGCTGGCAGACCCAGGAGCTCCGCCGTCACGACCGTTTCGCCGGCTACGTCTACACCGAGCTCACGGATGTCGAGCACGAGATGGCCGGCCTGCTCGACGCCGAGCGTCGCCCCAAGGACTGGGGCGGCCTCGACCCCGCCGACATCAACGCCGACACGGTCCTGGTGGTCGACCTCGTGCCGGCACGCGCCGGCGCGGACATCCCCGTCCCTGACGGGCCTCTCGCCCTGGGTGTCAGGGTGTCGCATCACGGTGAGTCCGGCATCACCGGAACCGTGTTCGCGGCGTGGGCCGCTGCCGGTTCTCCGGCGGCGACCCTCGACCCGACGACCGCGGAGGCGGGGGAGGAGGTGACTGTCTCGCCGTACGTCGTCTCCGAGCCCGTCACGCTCCGGATCCCGGCACCGGGAGGGGCGGGCAGGCTCCACCTCTGGCTGGACGTCGACGGCGACACGGTCGCGCGCACCTTCGTGGATGCCGCCGAGATCGAGGCGCCCAACCGGCGCGGCGCGCGGGTGGGGTGAGACGGGGACGTCCAGCCCTTCTCTCGAGCGCCGACCGGCGCTATCGTCGCCGCATGTGCCGCAACATCCGCTGCCTTCACAACTTCGAGCCGCCGACGACCGACGACGAGGTGCGGGAGGCCGCCCTCCAGTTCGTGCGCAAGGTCAGCGGCTCCACGCGTCCGTCCCGGGCGAACGCGGCCGCGTTCGAGCAGGCGATCGACGAGATCGCCGAGGCGACCCGCCGCATGCTCGACCAGCTCGTCACCAACGCCCCGCCCAAGAGCCGCGAGCTCGAGGCCGCGAAGGGGCGCGAGCGGCACGAGAAGCGGATGGAGCGGGAGGTGCGCATCCGGACCGCGGCGGTGTGAGGCTCCCGCGACGGCCCGCTCTCGCGCTCAGGCCGCGGTGTCGGGAGGGCTCAGTCGCGCGGCAGCGAGGCCCCGGTGAGGTCGGCGAGGCGCTGCAGCAGCGCCTCCTGGAACACCGGATCGGTGGTCGCCGGGTGCGGGGCCCGCGGCTGCCGGTGATACCAGTATCCGCCCGTCCGCGGGTCGATCCCGGCCGGGTCGGCGGTGGCGAGCCACTCCTGCGTGCGGTGGCCCTCCTCCAGGCTGTCGGGGGCTCCGCGGCCGCCCATCCGGGTGGGGACCCAGCCCGGGTCGACCGCGTGCGAGAGCGTGGCGGTGCGGTCGGCGAGCGCGAGGGCGAGCGCCGTGACGAGCAGCTTGCTGGTCGAGTAGTCGCCGGAGCCGCGGAAGGCGCGATCGAGGTCGGTGGAGCCGGAGCGGTGCATCCCGCTGCTGAGCACGATCGACCGCTGCGGGGGAGTGAGCGACGCCATCAGGAGGTAGGGCGCGATCACGTTGACGGCCGTGACCGGGCCGTCGATCACGCCCGCGTTGTGGATGACGGCGTCGAAGCGGCCGAGGTCGTTCGCGCGGCGGGCCACCTCCCGGGTCTCCTCGATGTCGGAGAGGTCGCCGAAGACGACCGCGTGCATCTGCTCGGCGACGGCCGGATCGGTGAGGCGGTCGGGGCGGCGCGCGTGCAGCACGACCCGGTGGCCGGCGCGGGCGAGCGTGTCGGCGGTGGCGAGGCCGAGGCCGGTGGACGCGCCGGTCACCAGGATCATCACGCGGGGTCGCCTCCCTCGGTGCCGCTGTCCTCCGTCGCGAACAGCTCCTTCGCGATGGTCATGGCCGACATCGCCTTGGGCCAGCCCGCGTAGAAGGCGAGGTGCGTGATGGCCTCGATCAGCTCCTCCCTGGTCACCCCGTTCTGCACGGCGAAGGGGAGGTGGAAGCGCAGCTGGTCGACGTTCCCGCCGGTCAGCAGCGCGGTCACCGTGATCAGGCTGCGGTCGCGCTTCGACAGCTGCGGCCGCTCCCACACCTCGTCGAACAGCACCTCGTCGGTGTAGTGGACGAGGCCGGGGGCGAAGTCGCCGAAGGCGCGCTGCCCGCCGGTCCAGCCGGAGCTCTCGCCGGTCATGCGCGCCCCTCGTACTCGTCGTCGGTGATGTGCTCTTTCCAGGTGGTGGTGTCGGCCGGGTCGTCGGCGGACTCCAGCATGGCGATGTGCTCCATGAAGCAGCCGGGCGCGGCCGCGTGCCAGTGGTCCTGGCCGGGCGGCGTGTAGAGCGTCTCGCCGGGCCGCACCTCGATGATGTTCCCGTCGCGGTCGCCGAACCTGGCGACCCCGGCGGTGACGCGGAGGTACTGGCCGCGCGCGTGGGAGTGCCAGGCCGTGCGCGCGCCAGGGGCGAAGCGGACGAGCGCGACGGTCATCCGCTGGTCGTCCTCGTGCGGGCTCGCGATCGGGTCGACCCAGACGTCGCCGGCGAACTGCTCCGGCGGGTTCTTGACGGTCGGGGCGGTCGGTTCGATGTTCATGCGTTCTCCGTCTCCAGCAGGACTTTCGTGGCGCGGCGCTCGTCCATCGCACGGTAGCCCTCGGCCGCCTCCGCCAGGGGGAGGGTCAGGTCGAACACCGCGCCGGGGTCGATCTCGTCTTTCATGATCAGCTCGATCAGCTCCGGAAGGAAGCGCCGGACCGGAGCCGGGCCGCCGTGGAGGTGCACGCCGGAGAAGAACAGCTCGAGGCCCGGCAGCTCCACGTCGTGCGAGACGCCGACGTAGCCGACGTGCCCGCCCGCGCGGGTGGCGCGGATGGCCTGCAGCATCGACTCCTGCGTGCCGACTGCCTCGATCACCGAGTGCGCGCCGAGACCGTCGGTGAGCTCCTTGATCCTGGCCACGCCCTCGTCGCCGCGCTCGGCGACGATGTCGGTGGCGCCGAAGCGCCGGGCGAGCTCCTGGCGGTCGGCGTGCCGGCTCATGGCGATGATCCGCTCGGCGCCCAGCTGCTTCGCCGCCAGGATGCCGAGGAGGCCGACCGCGCCGTCGCCGACGACCGCGACCGTCCTGCCGGGCCCGGCCTCCGCGGCGACCGCGGCGAACCATCCCGTGCCGAGCACGTCGGAGGCGGCGAGGAGGCCGCGGAGCTGCTTCGGCGTCGGCGCGCCCGGCACGACGACGAGCGTGCCGTCGGCGAGCGGGACGCGCAGCTTCTCCGCCTGCGTGCCCATGGCGCCCATCGGGACGCGGTGCACGCAGTGCGACTGGTAGCCGGCGCGGCAGATCTCGCACGTGTTGTCGGAGGCGAAGAACGAGCCGACGACGAGGTCGCCGACCGCGACGTCCGTCACGGCGTCGCCGATCTGCTCGACCACGCCGACGTACTCGTGGCCCATCGGGGTCGGCTCGGTCACCGGATCGGTGCCGCGGTAGGGCCAGAGGTCCGAGCCGCAGATGCAGGCGGCGGAGACGCGGATGATCGCGTCCGTCGGCTCCAGGATGGTCGGGTCGTCGCGTTCTTCGACGCGGACGTCCCGCGGGGCGTGCATGACTACTCCACGCATGTGGGGGTTCCTTCCGTTGCGAGGTGGTCGGTGCCGGCGGGGGCGGTGACCCGGGCCGGACGGTTGAGGAGGACGAGGGCGGTGAGGCCGGCCAGCGCGATCGACACGGTCGTGACGAGGCCGAGCGGCAGGATGCTCAGCGCGCCGGCGACCCCGACGAGCGGGGCCGCGATCCCGCCGAAGGCGAAGCGGGCGGCGCCGAGGAGGGAGGAGGCCGTCCCGGCGATCTGCGGGTAGTCCGCGAGCGCGATGGTCGTCGAGGGCGGGCTGGTGATCGCGGTCCCCGCCGCCAGCAGGAGGAGCGACACGATGACGATGCCCAGCGGGACGGCGGTCAGGCCGGCGGCCAGAAGCCCCAGCGCCCCGAGGCCGGCTACCACCAGCCCGACGGTCAGCGTGCCCGGCACGCTCCACTTCTCGCTGGCGCGGCCCGCGAGGTGGCCGCACACCATGAATCCCGCCGAGTTGAGCCCGAACGCGAGCGCGTAGCCCTGCGGCGACAGCCCGTACACGCCCTGCAGCACGTAGGTGGCGCCGCTGAGGTAGGCGAACAGCGCCGCGTAGACGAAGCCCTGCGCGACCACGGCGCCGACGAAGCGGCGGTCCGAGACGAGCAGCCGCAGATCCCGCCCGATGACGGCGAACCCGGCGGCCGTGCGCGCCTCCGGAGCCAGTGTCTCCGGGAGCCCGAACGCGACCCAGGCCAGGATGACGGCGCCGATGGCGGCGAGGATGAGGAACAGCCCGCGCCAGTCGAGCACCGCCGTGAGCGCCCCGCCGAGCAGCGGCCCGACGATCGCGGCGAACCCGCCGATCACCGTCAGCCGTCCGTAGAAGCGGATCAGCCTCCCGCCCTCGTACACGTCGCGGCCGGCCGCCTGCGCGATGACGATGCCGACGCCGCCCGCCAGCCCCTGGACCAGCCGGGCGACGATCAGGACCTCGACGGTCGGGCTGGCCGCGC
>NZ_JBPGXM010000051.1:0-23042 GCF_056755495.1 Leifsonia sp. KNZ12-8B | reverse complement strand
GGGCGGGCTGCTCGCGGGAGAGAGCGTCGGCGAGGAGGCGGAGGCCGTCCGGCACATCGGCGGCGGGCACCGCCCCGAAGCCGAGCAGGAGCCCCTCCCGCTGCTCGCCGACGCAGAACCGCGGCAACGGCTGCACGACGACGCCCGCCACCGCGGCGCGCTCGGCGACTCGGCGGGAGTCGAGGGCGACGCCGTCCCGCGGGAGGAGGGCGAGGTGCAGCCCGGCGACCGACGGCACGACGTGCAGCCACTCCCCGAGCCGCTCCCCCGCCTGCTGGGCGATGGAGGCGTGCCGGGCGGCATACGCCTTCGTCGCGTGCCGCAGATGCCGGGCGAAGCCGCCGTTGTCGACGAACCGCGCCAGCGCGGCCTGCGTCAGCGACTCGGTGTGCCAGTCGGTCAGCCGCTTGGCGGCGCGGAGGGCCGGGAGGAGCGACGGCGGCGCGACGACGAACCCGACCCGGAGCGAGGGCAGCATGGTCTTCGAGAAGGTGCCGACGTAGACGACGCGCCCACTGTCGTCCACGCGGTGCAGCGGATCGAGCGGACGGGACGCGAACCGGAACTCGCTGTCGTAGTCGTCCTCGATGACGACGGCGTCGTGCCGGTCGGCCCAGGCGAGCAGTGTGGTGCGCCGCTCGAGCGGGAGGACGCCGCCGAGCGGGAACTGATGCGACGGCGTGACGTACACGAGCCGCGCGGGCGGCAGCAGGTCGACGCGGAGGCCGTGCTCGTCGACCGGGACCGGGACCACCCTGGCGCCGAGCGACGCGAAGAGCTGCCGCACCGGCGGATAGCCAGGATCCTCCACCGCGACGACGTCCCCCGGCTGGAGCACGACCCGCGCGATCAGGTCGAAGGCCTGCTGCGCCCCACTGGTGATCAGCACGTCGTCGGCACCGGCGTCCACCGAGCGCGCGAGTGCGACCCGGCGCGCGACGGCCGAGCGCAGCCGTTCGTCTCCGCCCGGGTCGGCGTAGTGCGCCGAGCGCGAGCGGCGGTCGCGCAGGGCGGCCGTGACGCTCCGCCTCCACTCGTCGGCCGGGAACAGCGCCGGGTCGGGCGAGCCGACGCTGAAGTCGTACGCGATCGGCAGCGGCTCACGCCACAGCGGGTCGTCCACCGCGCGCCACCACGGGGCCGGCTGCGCGGAGCCGCTGCGCTGCGGGTGGGAGGTGCGCTCAGGGGTGCGCTCTGCGGTGCGCCCCGGGGTCCGCTCGGGCGTGCGCTCGGCGGCGCGTGCACCGATCGCGGCGGCGAACGTCCCGGCGCCGCGCCGGGCCACGAGGTACCCCTCGGCGATCAGGCGGTCGTAGACGGTCGTGACCGTCGAGCGCGCGACGCCGAGGTCGGCCGCCAGCTCCCGCGACGGAGGGACGCGCTCCCCCGGGCGCAGGCGCCCGTCAAGCACCGCCTCGCGCAGCTGCCGGTAGATGCGGTCGGCGCGGTCGCCGCGCTCGCCGACCACCACGTGCACATCCATCCCGCACCTCCCGATTGGTCCGCCGAGAACCTCTCGGATTGGACCTTACAGCGGTCCACCGTCCTTCCTAGCGTGGAGGTCATGACAGACACCGCCACCAGCGACCGCATCCAGATCCCCTCCGTCTCGCCCGACGGGTACCGCGCCATCATCAAGCTCGACGGCTACGTCGGGATGAACGTGGAGGAGCCCCTCGGCGACCTCA
Organism: Leifsonia sp. KNZ12-8B; assembly: GCF_056755495.1. Lineage (NCBI taxonomy): Bacteria > Bacillati > Actinomycetota > Actinomycetes > Micrococcales > Microbacteriaceae > Leifsonia > Leifsonia sp. KNZ12-8B. The sequence continues at coordinate 21,354 of NZ_JBPGXM010000051.1, read as the reverse complement.
TCAAGCTGCGGGCCTCGCAGGTCAACGGCTGCACGTACTGCGTCGACATGCACTCGGTCGACCTGCAGAACCGCGGCTACCCGCTGCGCAAGGTGTTCGCGGTCTCGGCGTGGCGCGAGTCGCCGTGGTTCACCGAGCGGGAGCGGATCGCGCTCGAGCTGACGGAGGCCGTCACGCTGATCCACCAGGGCGGCGTGCCGGACGACCTCTACGAGCGCGCCCGCGACGAGTTCGGCGACCGCGGGCTCTCGGACCTCATCCTCGCGATCGGGACGATCAACATCTGGAACCGCGTCGCGATCCCGACGCACATGCAGCCGCCCGCGCTCTAGCGGACGCCCGGACGACGAAAGCGCTCCCCCGGCCATGCCGAGGGAGCGCTTTCGTCGTCGCGAACCGCGATGTGGCGCAAATCGTGGGGACGGGGGAGGTGCGGGAGGCTCAGCTCACGCCGAGCAGGTCGATCACGAAGATCAGGGTCTTGCCCGAGAGCGGGTGTCCGCCGCCGGCCGGGCCGTAGGCGAGCGCGGGCGGCACGGTGAGCTTGCGGCGGCCGCCGACCTTCATGCCCGGGATGCCCTCCTGCCAGCCCTTGATGAGGTTGTTCAGCGGGAAGTTGATCGACTGACCGCGGCTCCACGAGGAGTCGAACTCCTCGCCGGACTCGTACTCGACGCCGAGGTAGTGCACGTCGACCTTGGCGCCGGGCTTCGCCTCGTCGCCGGTGCCTTCGACGATGTCGACGATCTCGAGGGTCTCGGGGGCCGGGCCCTCGGGCGCGTCGACCTCGGGCTTCTGGTTGGTGTTCTCTGCCATGCGTCCATCCAACCCGCGGCGGCCTCCGCCGTCAAAGCCGTTCGCTGTGCGCGCACCCGGCGGGCACCCGCTGCCGGATCGGGTCTTGATATCCGGGCGCCGCGGGTGCACCCTTGATGCATAACTCGACGACCCGGGAGCGTTGCAGGCATCGCCGCACCACCGGGCGTCGAGTCTTTTAACGGCCGCCGCTACCTCCCGAACACCTTGCCGGGGTTGAGGATGCCGAGCGGGTCGAACACCGACTTCAGCTTCACCTGCAGCTCGTAGGAGTCGGGCCCCAGCTCATCGGCGAGCCAGCGCCGCTTGAGCACGCCGACACCGTGCTCGCCGGTCAGCGTTCCGCCCAGCTCGACGGCGGTGCGGAACAGCTCGCCGGCGGCCTCCCACACGATCGGCGGGGCCTCCTCCCCCTCGAACACGAAGTTCGGGTGGAGGTTGCCGTCGCCCGCGTGCGCGACGGTCGGGATGGGGATGCCGTAGCGCTCCGAGATCCGCTCGATCGCGTCGAACATCTCGGGCAGGCGGGAGCGGGGCACCGCGACGTCCTCGATGAGCACCTCGCCGGAGGCGGCGAGGGCCGGGTGGAAGGCGCGGCGGATGGCGAGCAGGCGCTCGCCCTCGTCGGCGTCGTGCGAGACCCGCACCGAGCCTCCCGCCTCCTCGAGGAGCGCGGCGGCCGCGGCGGCGTCGTCGGCCGAGCCGATCCCGTCGAACTGGACGAGGAGGAAGCTGCCTGCGCCGGTGGTGCCGAAGGCGGCGGCGATGGTCTCGGCACCCAGGTGCTCGGAGATGCGCGCGAGCGACGGGCCGTCCATCAGCTCCATCACGGCCGGCCGCAGGTGCGCGGCGGTGATCCGGGCGGAGGCGCCGGCGGCGCTGCGGACGTCCGGGAAGATCGCTCCCAGCGTCGTCGGCTCGCCGGCGGGCAGCGGCACGAGCCGCACGGTCGCGCCCACAATGACGCCGAGCGTGCCCTCGGACCCCGTGAACAGCGCGGTCAGGTCGTACCCGGTGACGCCCTTGACCGTGCGGTGGCCGGTGGAGATGAGGCGCCCGTCGGCGAGGACGATGTCGAGGCCGAGCACCGCCTCCCTCGTCACGCCGTACTTGGCGCAGAGCAGCCCGCCGGCATTCGTGGCGATGTTGCCGCCGACGGTCGAGATGGCCCTGCTGGCCGGATCCGGCGCGAAGAACAGGCCGTACGGGAGCAGGGCGTCGTTGAGGTCGCTGTTGACGACGCCGGGCTCGACCACCGCGAGCTGGTCCTCGGCCGAGATCTCGAGGATGCGGTCCATGCCGGCGACCGAGAGCACGATCGCGCCGTCTGTGCCGTTCGCGCCGCCGGCGAGACCGGTTCCCGCGCCGCGCGGGACCACGGGGACGCGGAACTCGCTCGCGGCGCGCATGGTCGCCTGCACGTGCTCCACACGCGTGGCGTTGACGAGGGCGACCGGGCGGCCCTCGGCCGTCCAGCCGGAGCGGTCGGTGCGGACGGCGTCGAGCAGGGCGGGATCGGTCGTGAGCACGCCGGCCGCGACGGCGTCGTCGCCGAGGGCCGCGGCCAGCCAGTCGAGGAGGTCCATGCGTTCAGGCTAGCGAACGCGCCCATGTCCGTTTTCCGCTATCGGATGTCGGGCGCCGGTGCCACGCTGGAGGAATGACCACGACCTCCGCCGGCCCGGCAGCGCGCCGGGACGCCCGCCTCGACGACCGTCTCGCCGATCCCGTCTTCGCCGAGCGCTACCGTGCGATGAGCGCCCGGGACGCGCGGTTCGACGGGCAGTTCATCACCGGCGTGCACTCGACCGGCATCTACTGCCGGCCGAGCTGCCCGGCGGTCGCGCCCAAGCCAGGCAACGTGACCTTCTACCTCACGGCGGCCGCCGCGCACGAGGCGGGGCTGCGCGCGTGCAAGCGCTGCCTGCCGGACGCGGTCCCCGGCTCGCCCGAGTGGAACGTGCGTGACGACCTCGCGGCGCGGGCCATGCGGCTGATCGCCGACGGCACGGTCGAGCGGGAGGGCGTGCCCGGCCTCGCGCGCCGCCTCGGCTACACGCCGCGTCACCTCGGGCGGGTGCTGACCGCCGAACTGGGGGCGGGACCGCTGGCGCTCGCCCGCGCGCACCGGGCGCAGACCGCGCGGCTCCTGCTCACCGGGACGGACCTCCCGATCACCGATGTCGCCTTCGCGGCCGGATTCTCGAGCGTGCGGCAGTTCAACGAGACGATGGCCGAGATCTATCGCATGACGCCCGGCGCGATCCGGCAGGCGGCGCGCAGCCGCCCGGCCGGCTCGCACGCCGAGGGCGGAGGCGCGACGCTGAGCCTGCGGCTGCCCGCCCGCGCGCCCTTCGACGGCGCCGCGCTGTTCGCCTTCCTCGCCGCGCGCTCGATCGACGGCGTGGAGGTGGCGGACGGCACCTCCTCCTACAGCCGCGCCCTGCGCCTCCCGCACGGCCCGGCCGTCGTGCGGCTCACGCTCACCGGAACGCCTCAGGCCCCGGCCGTGCAGTGCGACGCGACCCTTGCGGACGTGGCGGACCTCGCTCCCCTGGTCGCCCGGGTCAGGAGGCTGCTCGACCTCGACGCCGACGCCGACGCCATCGACACCGCCCTCGCCGCCGACCCGGCGCTCGCCCCGAGCGTCGCCGCCTCCCCCGGCCTGCGCGTGCCGGGTGCCGTGGATGCGGAGGAGGTGCTGTTCCGCGCACTCATCGGGCAGCAGGTGTCGGTCGCGGCGGCCCGCACCGCGCTGGCGCGGCTGACGGCCGCGCTGGGCGAGCCGATCGACCTCGGCGGCTTCACCCGACTGTTCCCCGCCGCGGCGGCCATCGCCGAACGCGGGCGGGAGGTGCTGCGCGGCCCTGCCCGCCGCATCGACGCGATCGTGGGCGTCGCGACGGCGCTGGCCGACGGCTCGCTCAGCATCGACGTCGGCGAGTCGCGGGACGAGCTGGAGGCGCGCCTGCTCGCGCTCCCCGGCATCGGCCCGTGGACGGCGGGCTACGTGGCGATGCGCGTACTCGGCAGCCCGGACGTGCTGCTCACCGGCGACCTCGCGCTGCGGCAGGGCGCCGCGCGGCTGGGGCTGCCTTCCGACCCCAAGGCGCTCGCGGCGCGCGGCGCGGTGTGGGCGCCATGGCGCAGCTACGCCGGGATGCACCTCTGGGCGGCGTAATGTAACCCTGTGCCGTCCATCAGCGTCGTCGTCCCCGCGCTCGACGACGCGGAGATGCTCGCCCAGTGCCTCGCCGCCCTCGACGCCCAGCTGCGGCCGGCGGACGAGATCATCGTCGTCGACAACGGCAGCACCGACGACACGGCGGCCGTCGCGCGCGCGGCCGGGGCACGGGTGATCGAGCAGCCGGTCCGCGGCATCTGGTCCGCCGCTGCGACGGGCTACGACGCGGCGACCGGCGACATCATCGCGCGCCTCGACGCCGACTCCCGGCCTCCCGCCGACTGGCTGCTGCACATCGAGGCGGAGCTGGTCGCGTCGCCGGAGGTCGGCGTCCTCACCGGCCCCGGCGTCTTCTACGACGGCAACCCGCTGGTCGCCGGCCTCGGGCAGGTCCTCTACATCGGCGGCTACTTCTGGTCGATGGAGCTGTGGCTGGGGAACCCTCCGGTCTTCGGCTCCAACTTCGCCATGCGCCGCGAGGTCTGGCGCGACGTGCGCGGCCGGGTGCACAGCGGCATCCGGTCGGTGCACGACGACCTCGACCTGTCCTTCCACCTCGACTACGGCGTGGTCGTCCGCTACGACGAGCTGTTGACGGTCGGGATCTCGGCCCGCCCGTTCTCCACCTGGCGCGGATTCGGCCGCCGGCTGGGCTGGGCGTACACGACGCTCCGGATGCACCTGCCGGAGGAGTCGCCGTGGCGGCGGCGCCTCGCCCGGCGGCGCTGGCGGCAGGAGCACGCGGCACAGGCACCGGACGCGCTGGCCTGACCGCGCGCGCGACGGAATCCGTCGCCTGCGCCACGGTTTCCGTCGCGATTCGGTGATTCCGCCGCGCTTTCCGTCGTCGCCGCATCCCCGATAGCCTGAAGGGGTGAGATTCTCGCACCTCAGCACCGGCCCCGACGCACCCTCGCGACTGGCCGTCGTCATCGGAGACGGCGCGCTGTTCCTCGACGAGGTGATGGAGGCGCCGCCGCGCGACCTCCAAGACCTCATCGAACGCGGGGAGGACGCCCTCGCCGATGTTCGCGCCATCGCCGACCGGGCCGTCGCCGCCGGAGCCCGGCTCACCCCGGTGCAGGGGCTGCGGCACGCCTCCGCCGTGCTCCGGCCGCCGCAGGTGATCGCGATCGGCGCCAACTACGCCGCCCACGCCTCCGAGCTCAAGCTGCGCAGCGAGAAGGCGGCCACCGTGTTCTCGCTGTGGCCCAACTCCCTGTGCGGCCACGGCCACACCACCTCCTGGCCGGAGGACCTCACCACCCAGGTCGACTACGAGGCCGAGCTCGGCGTGATCATCGGCAAGCCCGCCCGCAACGTGTCGGTTCAGGATGCGCTCGACTACGTCTTCGGGTACACGGTCGTCAACGACATCACGGCGCGCGACCTCCAGTTCTCCGAGGCGCAGTGGTCGCGGTGCAAGTCGTTCGACGGCTTCACCCCGAACGGCCCTGTCGTCGTCACCGCCGACGAGATCGCCGACCCGCAGGATCTGTGGCTGACCACGAACGTCGACGGCGCCATCCTGCAGGACGCCTCCACGGCCGACATGGTCCGCTCGGTCGCCGAGATCATCGAGTTCCTGTCGCGGTCGGCGACCATCCAGCCCGGCACGCTCATCTCGACCGGCAGCCCGGGCGGCGCCGGCTACTCCCGCACTCCCCCGGTGTTCCTGCGCGACCGCTCGACCGTGACCGTCTCGATCGGCGGGATCGGCTACCTGACGACCTACTGCCGCGTCACCTGACGCGCGGCGGCGGCCGGGCGACTGCCAAGGTCGGGCGTGTCGGCTAGCGTAGGCACGTGTCCATCGGTGAGCGCCGGCCGGGAGTGGCCGGAGGAGGCGACGACGAGGCTGCGCGCCTCGACGCCGCGCTGCCCGACATCGACTGGTCGATCGCGCCCGTCGGCACGGTGTTCTCGCGCTTCCGCGCGCCGAGCGGCGAGCTTGCCGTGGCGTCGCTGGGTGACCCCGCCGACCCGCGCGTGGTCCTCGTCCCGGGGGTGACGGGGTCGAAGGAGGACTTCTACCTGCTCGCGCCCATCCTGGTGGCGGGCGGGTACTACGTGCAGAGCTTCGACCTCGCCGGTCAGTACGAGTCCGCGGACGCCGGACCGGTCGAGGGAGGGCGCTACACCTACGAGCTGCTCGTCACCGACCTCCTGGCGTTCCTGCGCGACGGCGGGCCGGCGCACGTGCTCGGGTACTCGTTCGCCGGGATCCTCTCGCAGCTGGCGCTCGTCCGGCATCCCGAGCTGTTCAGGAGCCTCACGCTGCTGACCTCGCCGCCGGAGCCGGGCCAGGCTTTCCGCGGGGTGCGGATCATCGGACCGCTCAGCTGGTTCGCCGGCGGCCACCTCGCGGGCGGCCTGATGATCTGGGGCATCGTCACCAACAAGAACCGCGTTCCGCCGAACCGGCTCGACTTCGTGCGCGCCCGCTTCGCCCTGACCCGCCGCTCCAGCGTCGACGACATCGTCGGGCTCATGAAGCGGGTGCCCGATGTGCGCGCGCAGGTGGCGGCGAGCGGCGTCCCCGTGCTCGTCGCGACCGGCGATCACGACCTGTGGCCGACGTACCTCCACGCCAGGAACGCGCGCGTGCTCGGCGCTCGCCTGGCGGTCTACCGCACCGGCCACAGCCCGTGCGAGACCGCGCCGCACCAGCTCGGCCGCGACATGCTGCAGCTCTTCCGCACCGCCGACGCCTGACAGCGCGACGCCTGACGGCACGACGCCTGACGGCGCGGAAGAGCGGGGCGGCTACTCCTCCGGCGGGGTGATCGGGATGGCGGTGGTGATCGCCTCCAGGCCGCTGAGGCGGGCCGGCGAGAGCAGGTGGGTGACCTCCGCGCGGCTCATCAGCTTGGCCTCCACCACGAGGTCGGCCACGTTGCGGCCCGTCAGCAGCGCTGACTTGGCCAGGGCGGCCGCGGCCGCGTAGCCGATGTGCGGGGTGAGCGCCGTGATGACGCCGACCGACGAGCCGACCATCGCGCCCAGCCGCTCCTCGTTCGCGGTGATGCCGTCGACGCAGTTGATGCGCAGGGTGCGGAACGCCTGCGTCATCCAGGTGATGCTCTGCAGCAGCGAGTGCGCGATCACCGGCTCGAAGGCGTTCAGCTGGAGCTGTCCGCCCTCCGCCGCCATGGTCACGGTCACGTCGGCGCCGGCGACCGAGAAGGCGACCTGGTTCACGACCTCCGGGATGACCGGGTTGACCTTGCCCGGCATGATGCTCGACCCGGCCTGACGCGGCGGGAGGTTGATCTCGCCGAGTCCGGCCTGGGGGCCGGAGGAGAGCAGCCGCAGGTCGTTGCAGATCTTGGAGAGCTTGATGGCGCTGCGCTTGAGCGAGCCCGAGAACGACATGAACGCGCCGGCATCGCTCGTCGACTCGATGAGGTCGGGCGCGGTCTCGAGGTTGAGGCCGGTGATGGCGTTGAGGTGCTTGACCGCGGCCGCCGCGTAGCCGGGGTCGGCGGTGATGCCGGTGCCGATCGCGGTCGCGCCGAGGTTGATCTCGGCGAGCAGCCACTTGGTCTCGGTGAGCCGGGCGTGGTCCTCGGTGAGCGTCGTCGCGAAGCCGTGGAACTCCTGGCCGAGGGTCATCGGCACGGCATCCTGCAGCTGGGTGCGCCCGACCTTGAGGATGTGGCGGAACTCCTCCCCCTTCCGGAGGAACGAGTCGCGCAGCAGGGCGAGCTCGTCGAGCAGGTGCTCCAGCGCGAACGTGAGCGCGATCTTGATCGCGGTCGGATACGTGTCGTTGGTGCTCTGGCTGCGGTTGACGTCGTCGATCGGGTGCAGGTGGGCGTAGTCGCCCTTGGGGTGGCCGTCGAGCTCGAGCGCGATGTTCGCGATGACCTCGTTGGCGTTCATGTTCGTGGAGGTGCCCGCGCCTCCCTGCATCACACCGACCACGAACTGGTCGTGGAAGCCGCCGTCGATGATGCGCTGGCACGCGCGGTCGATCAGCTGGGCCTTGTGCTCCTCCAGCACGCCGATCTCGTGGTTCGCGCGGGCCGCGGCCTGCTTGACGCTGGCGAGCGCGACGACGAGGTCCGGGTAGACGGAGATGGGCCGCTTCGCGATCGGGAAGTTCTCGATGGCGCGCGAGGTGTGGATGCCCCAGTACGCGTCGGCGGGGATCTCACGGCTGCCGAGCGAGTCGGTCTCGACCCGGACGGGCCGGCCGTCCGGCTCGGCGTGCGGCACATCGGACACGTTCTCCGACGCGTCGACGACCGGGATGGGAGTGGTGGAACTCACGGTGGGCACCGTTGCCTCTCGTTGTGCGGTGGCGTGCAGAAGGGGCCGGCCGTTCGTGGCCGCCGGCTGATTCCGACGATACCCCGGGCACCGGGGGCCGCGGTGGACGCGCTGTCCGGCATCCCGGACACCGCTCGACACCGTGTCGAGTGCGGGTGGAGGCGGCGGCTCAGCCCAGCTTGCGCAGCAGCCGGCGCGCGAACCAGTCCTTGCCCTCGGTGTACGGCGGGTAGATCAGCCGCAGGGTGTCGGGGGCGAGCGGCTTGCGCAGCACGGCCTTCTCGTGGCTGAACGTCCGCAGCGACCGCTCGCCGTGGTAAGCGCCGGACCCGCTCGCGCCCACGCCGCCGAACGGCAGCCCGGCGACGCCGAGGTGCGCGGCGGGCACGCCGAAGCCGATCGCTCCCGAGCTGGTCCTGGTCAGGAAGCGGCGGCGCACGGCCGCGCGCTCGGTGAAGACGTAGAGGGCGAGCGGCTTGTCGCCCGCGCGGATGATGCGGATCGCCTCCTCCGGCCCGTCGACCGTCACGATCGGCAGGATGGGGCCGAAGATCTCCTCCTGCATCACCGGGGAGTCGAGCGGCACGTCGGTCAGGACCGTCGGCGCGAGGTAGCGGGTCCCGGCGTCGTGCTCGCCGCCGACCGCGACATCGCCGGAGCCGAGCAGGCCGGTGAGCCGCTCGAACTGCCGGTCGTTCACGATCCGCCCGTACGCGGGGCTCTGGTCCGGGCGGTCGCCGTACAGCTCGCGCAGGGCCTCACCCAGCCGGGCCGCCAGCCGGTCGGCGACGCCGCGCGTGGCGAGCACGTAGTCGGGGGCGACGCAGGTCTGCCCGGCGTTCATGAACTTGCCCCAGGCGAGCCGATGGGCGACGGCGTCGAGGTCGGCCGAGTCGTCGACGTACACGGGCGACTTGCCGCCGAGCTCGAGGGTGACCGGCGTGAGGTGCTCGACGGCGGCGGCCGCGACGATCCGCCCGACGCGGCCGTTGCCCGTGTAGAAGATGTGGTCGAAGCGCTGCGCGAGCAGCTCGGTCGTCTGCTCCACGCCGCCCTCGACCACCGCGACCGCACGCCGGTCGAGGTACTGCGGGATGAGCCGGGCCATGGCGGCCGAGGTCGCGGGCGCGAGCTCGCTGGGCTTCAGCACGACCGCGTCACCGGCGGCCAGGGCGCCGACGAGCGGGGCGAGGAGCAGCTGGACGGGATAGTTCCACGGCGCGATGATCAGCACGACGCCGAGCGGCTCCAGGATCGTCGAGGCGCTGGCCGGCAGCAGAGCGCCGGGCACAGGGACCCGCCGCGGCCGCAGCAAGCGCCGCAGCCGGCGCAGCGTGTGGTCGAGCTCGCCGACGACGAAGCCGACCTCGGCGATCTGCGACTCGGTCGGGTGCTTCGCGAGGTCGGAGCGCAGCGCCTCCTCGAACTCCCCCGCCCGCTCGGTCAGCATCCGGCGCAGGGCGCGCAGCTGGCCGAGCCGCCACGCGAGCGAGGTGGTGACGCCGCGATCGAAGGCGGCGCGCAGGGCGTCGACGGTCTGCGCGATCCCAGAAGGTGCGTTCCCAGAAGGTGCGATTCCGGAGGGTGCGTTCCCGGAGGAGGCCGTGGTCATGCCGCCATCCTAGGGGCAGGCCGGATCACGGCCGCGGGCGGTACTCCAGGTCGAAGATCGCGTGGCCGAGGCGCTCTCCGCGGCGCTCGAACTTCGTGACCGGGCGGTCCTCCGGCCGGGGCACGAACCGGTCGGCGCCTGCGGCGTTCACGAGCCGCGGCTCCGCGTCGAGCACCTCGATCATGTGCTCGGCGTACGGCTCCCAGTCGGTGGCGAGCCGCAGCACCCCGGTCGGGGCGATCGCGCGCACCAGCAGCCTCCCGAACTCCGGCTGGATCAGCCGCCGCCGGTGATGCCGTGCCTTCGGCCAGGGGTCGGGGAAGAAGATGAGGATCTCGTCGATGCTCGCCGGCGCCAGGCCCGTCTCGAACACCTCGACGGCGTCGTGGCGGACGACGCGGATGTTCGTCAGCCCGCGGTCGCGCATGGCGCCGAGCACGCGGCCGATGCCCGCGCCGTGCACCTCGATGCCGACGAAGTCGCGGTCGGGGTGCCGCTCGGCCAGGGTGAGCAGGTTCTCGCCATTGCCGAAGCCGATCTCGACCACGCGCGGCGCCCGGCGGCCGAAGGCGGCGTCGAGGTCGAGCTCATGGCCGGTGAACTCCAGGCCGAAGCTCGGCCAGAGCTCGTCGATCGCGCGCTGCTGCGCCTCGGTCTTGCGGCCGCGGACGACGAAGCTGCGGGGGCGGACGAGAGGGGTCGGTTCCATCCCTCCATTCTCGCAGGAGGGATGGGCGGCCCGGCTCAGAGGAAGGCGAGCGGCAGGAAGGCGAGCCCGATGCCCGCGCCGACGGCCGCGGCGATGAGCCCGACGATCACGCCCGCGAGCATGACGGCGTTGAGGACGATGCCCCAGATCGCGAAGGTGCGGCCGAGCGGCTCGCGGCGCAGCGCGATCACGCCGAGCACGAGGCCGGCGATCGGGGCGACGAAGGTCCAGCCGAAGACGATGGACGCCAGTCCGAAGACGAAGCTGGTGACGCTGAGCGTGCGGACGGGAGCGGTGCTGGTGTACGGGGTGCTGGTGGTCATGAGAACAGTCAACCGGTGGCGGCGCGCGGCCGGTATCCGGATAACCCCCGATTCGGATCAGGGGTCACCCCGACACCGGCCGCGCGGCCGGCTGCCGCCGGCGTGCTACTGGCCCAGCAGCGTCTCGATCGGGCCGCGGGCGAAGTAGATGAGGAAGCCGGCGGCGACCACCCAGAGCAGCGGGCTGATCTCGCGCGCCTTGCCGGACAGCGAGCGGACGAGCACCCAGCTGATGAAGCCGACGCCGATGCCGTTGGCGATCGAGTAGGTCAGCGGCATGACGATGATCGTGAGGAACACCGGCAGCACGACCGAGAACTCGCTGAAGTCGATGTGCCGGATCTGCACCACCATCAGCGCACCGACGATGACGAGCGCGGCCGCAGCGACCTCCTGCGGGACCACGTTCGTCAGCGGGGTGAAGAACATCGCGAGCAGGAACAGCGCGCCGGTGACGACGCTCGCGAAGCCGGTCCGCGCACCCTCGCCGATGCCGGACGCCGACTCGACGAACACGGTGTTGGACGAGGAGGAGGTGGCACCGCCGACCACGGCGCCCACACCCTCCACGATCAGCGCGGGCTGCAGGCGCGGGAAGGTGCCGTCCTCGTTCGCCAGCCCGGCGGAGCGCGCGAGCCCGGTCATCGAGCCCATCGCGTCGAAGAAGTTGGTGAAGACGAGCGTGAAGATCAGCATGATGGCGGCCAGCGCGCCGATGCGGCCGAAGGCGCCGATCAGGTCGACCTGGCCGACGAGGCTGAGGTTCGGGAGGGCGACCAGCGAGGTCGGCAGCTGCGGCACGGTGAGGTTCCAGCCGCCGGGGTTCTTGCCGCCCAGCGACGGACCGACGTGCCAGATGGCCTCCACCACGATCGCGATGACCGTCGCGGCCACGATGCCGATCAGCAGCGCGCCCTTGACCTTGCGGGCCATCAGCACGCCCATGATCACGAGGGCGACGAGGAAGATGAGCGTCGGCACGGTCGCGATGGAGCCGGCCTCGCCGAGCTGCACGGGCGGCGACGAGGCGTTCGTGGAGCGGACGAAGCCGCTGTCGACGAAGCCGATGAAGGCGATGAAGAGGCCGATGCCGACCGTGATCGCCGTCTTGAGCTGCGCCGGGACCGCGTTGAAGATCAGCTTGCGCAGGCCGGTCGCCGACAGCAGGACGATGATGAGGCCGTTGATGACGACGAGACCCATCGCCTCCGGCCAGGTGAGCACCTGGACCACGTTGACGGCGAGGAACGAGTTGATCCCGAGGCCGGCGGCGAACGCGAACGGCAGGCGCGCGATCAGCCCGAAGAGCAGGGTCATCACACCCGCGCTCAGCGCGGTCACGGCGGCGACCTGCGCCTGCGGCAGGGTGTTGCCGGCGACGTCGGGACCGGAGCCCAGGATGATCGGGTTGAGGATGACGATGTACGCCATGGTCACGAAGGTCAGGACACCGCCGCGCACCTCCGTGCCCCAGGTGCTGCCGCGTTTCGTGATCTCGAAGAACCGGTCGAGGCGTCCCTTGGCGGTCGGCGCGGGCGCGGTGGTCGAAGCGGAAATGGTGATCTCCCGTAATATCTCGATGAACGTGCTCTGAACACTCGGAGCGGATTCGCAGGCGCGACGCGCCGCAGTCAAGCCTAATTCCCATTCTCACGAGCGAAGGACGCGCATGGCCCTGCCCTGGAAGCTGCACGGCGACGGAACGACGGTGGGGGCGCGCGACATCGTGCTCCCTGGCGAGCGGCTCTCCTGGCCGCGGACGATCGGCATCGGTGCGCAGCACGTGGTGGCGATGTTCGGCGCGACCTTCCTCGTCCCGGTGCTGACCGGGTTCCCGCCGGCGACGACGCTGCTGTTCTCGGGCGTCGGGACGCTGCTCTTCCTCGTCATCACCGGCAACCGGCTGCCCAGCTACCTCGGGTCGTCGTTCGCCTTCATCGTGCCGATCGTCGCGGCGACCAAGGCCGAGGGGATGCCGTCGGCGCTGTTCGGGATCGTCGTCACCGGCCTCCTGCTGCTCATCGTCGGCGCCATCGTGATCGCGACAGGCACCGGCTGGATCGACGCGCTCATGCCGCCGGTCGTGGCCGGCGCGATCGTGGCGCTGATCGGCTTCAACCTGGCGCCCGCCGCGAAGAACAACTTCGTGCAGGCGCCGGTGACCGCGCTCGTGACGCTGGCCGCGGTCATCCTCTGCACCGTGCTGTTCCGGGGGATGCTCGGGAGGCTGTCGATCTTCCTCGGCGTCGTCGTCGGCTACGTCTTCGCGGTGATCGTCGGCGAGGTCGACTTCTCGGCGGTCGCCAAGGCCGCGTGGATCGGCCTGCCGCAGTTCACCCTCCCGGCGAACCCCTTCACGGCGCCCGCCGCCACCTGGGGCATCCTGCCCGCGTTCCTCCCCGTCGTGCTCGTGCTGATCGCCGAGAACGTGGGCCACATCCGCGGCGTCGCCCAGCTCACCGACCCGTCGGTGAACCGCGTGACGGGCCGCGCGCTGCTCGCCGACGGCGTCGCGACGACCATCGCGGGCTTCTTCGGCGGCTCCGGCACGACCACGTACGGCGAGAACATCGGCGTCATGGCCGCCACCCGCGTCTACTCGACGGCCGCGTACTGGGTCGCCGGCATCGTCGCGGTGCTGCTCGGCCTCTCCCCCAAGGTCGGCGCGATCATCAACACCATCCCGGCCGGCGTGCTGGGCGGCGTCACCACCGCGCTGTACGGCCTGATCGGCATCATCGGCGTGAAGATCTGGCTCGACAACAAGGTCGACTTCTCGCGGCCGACGAACCAGTTCACGGCCGCGACCGCCCTCATCATCGGCATCGGCGACTTCACGCTCAACCTCGGCCAGCTGACCTTCAACGGCATCGCGCTCGGCGCCATCGCCGCGATCGTCGTCTACCACGTGATGAATGCGATCAGCCGGGTGCGCGGCACCGCCTGACCCGCCGGGGCACCACCCGTTTGTCACGACACGCCGTCCGGGCACCGGCCCGGGCGGCGTGTCGCGTCAACCGGATGCAGCCGGTGGTGTCAGCCGAAGGCGACAGCCGGAGGGGAAGGGCGCCGGGTCAGCCGTGGAAGTACGGGATGATCAGGTACAGCCCGTACAGGACCGCCAAGCCGCAGGCCGTGAAGCACGCGTATGCGCCGGTCAGCGCCGCGCGCTTCTGACCATCCGTCAGCGGGCTCTTCTTGGCCGCCCTCTCTGCCCGGCGCTGCGCGCGCCTGAGCTGCTCGGGCGTCATGACGGTGATGGCGTCGGTGAACTCGACCGGCTCGACGACCGGCACGCGGCCGGCGACCGAGAGCAGACGTGTCCCGAGCGCGTAGAGGCTCACGACGACGCAGGTCGCGAGCAGGGCCGCGCCGAAGACGATGAAGAACGCGCCCCAGTCGATCACGAGCTCCTCCTGGTGGGCTCCTTCTTGCGGCGCTTGTCGATCTCGACCGCGTGGCCGGACGCGGCCACCTCGCTGCGGCCCTGGACCGGCACCGGCTTGATGGCGTTCGCCGCGTGCACGCGGTTGCGGCTGGACAGCCAGAAGATGAGGACGATCACGGCGACGCCGACGACGGTCACGATCGCGACGCCCACCGGGCCGATCCCGGCGATGAGGGCGGCGACGGCGCCGACGATGCCCGCGGCGGGGAGGGTCAGCAGCCAGCCGATGCCGATCCGGCCGGCCGTGCCCCAGCGCACCTTCGAGCCGCGCCGGCCGAGGCCGGAGCCGATGACGGAGCCCGAGGCGACCTGCGTGGTCGACAGCGCGAAGCCCAGGTGGCTGGAGGCGAGGATCGTGGCCGCCGTGCCGGTCTCGGCCGCGAAGCCCTGCGCCGGCTTCACCTCGGTCAGGCCGCGGCCGAGCGTGCGGATGATGCGCCAGCCGCCCGAGTACGTGCCCAGTGCGATGGCGAGTGCGCACGCGAAGACGACCCACACCTCCGGGCCGCTGCCGGCCGGCTGGGCGCCGACCGAGATGAGGGTGAGCGTGATGACGCCCATGGTCTTCTGGGCGTCGTTGGTGCCGTGCGAGAGGGCGACCAGCGACGAGGAGAAGATCTGGCCGTAGCGGAAGCCGCCGCGGCCGTTGGGCCAGCCGTCGGGCCGCCGGGTGATCCAGTAGGCGAGCTTCGTCGCGCTGTACGCGACGACGCCCGCGGTGACCGGAGCGATGATCGCCGGGAGGACGACCTTGTCGAGCACGACGACGAAGTCGACGGCACCGACGCCGACGCCGACGATCGTCGCGCCGATCAGCCCGCCGAACAGCGCGTGGCTGGAGGAGGACGGAAGGCCGAACAGCCAGGTCACCATGTTCCAGACGATGGCGCCCATCAGGCCGGCGAAGATCAGCTCGGGCGTGATCTGCACACCGCCGTCGCCCTCGCGGATGATGCCGCCCGAGATGGTCTTGGCCACCTCCGTCGACAGGAAGGCGCCGATCAGGTTGAGCACCGCGGCGAGCGCGACCGCGACTTTCGGCCGCATCGCACCGGTCGCGATGGGCGTCGCCATCGCGTTGGCCGTGTCGTGGAAGCCGTTCGTGAAGT
This sequence comes from Leifsonia sp. KNZ12-8B, assembly GCF_056755495.1. NCBI lineage: Bacteria > Bacillati > Actinomycetota > Actinomycetes > Micrococcales > Microbacteriaceae > Leifsonia > Leifsonia sp. KNZ12-8B. The sequence goes on along the minus strand of NZ_JBPGXM010000051.1, from coordinate 5,878 downwards.
CGAAGAAGAGAGCCAGCACGATGACCAGCACGACGATGAGGCTGAGGTCCACCGATCTCTTTCCGGATGTGGGGAGCAGGTCCTCCCGACGCAATCATTCATCGGGAGTTCATGCAAGGGCAGTAGTGCTGTCAACCAGCCGAGAAGATGATCGCATGCCGGTCGGCGGGGCGCGAAATCCCTCCTGCCGGTCGGCGCGGATCACAGCCGGTCGACCGCCGTGACGCGCAGCACGGCGACGCCCTCGCGGGCGGAATCCTCCAGCAGCACCTCGGCGGCGATGCCCCAGTCGTGGTCGCCCTCCGGGTCGGCGATGGTCTGCCTGACCCGCCAGACGCCCTTCGCGGCGTCCGACTCGTCGACCGCGATGAGGGCGGCGGAGCGGGCGGAGGCGTCGGTGAGGATCTCGTCGTGCTCGGCGTAGTACGCCTCCAGCGCGTCGTCCCACTGGGCTCCCGTGAACGAGGGAGCCGCTCCCCCGGCGAGCGCGGCGGCCTCCGCCTCCAGCGCCCCCAGCTCCTCGATGCGGTCGAGGGCGGCGAGCTGGACGCGGCGGAACAGCTCGTTGCGCACGAGCACGAAGAAGGCGCGGCGGTTGGTGGTGACGTTGCGCGGTGCGGGAGGCGCGAGCTCGGCCGACTCGGCGGCGTGCCGGGCGGCGTCGGGGTGCACCAGCTCCTCCCACTCGTCCAGGAGGCTGGAGTCGACCTGGCGCACCAGCTCGCCGAGCCATTCGATGATGTCGCGGAGGTCCTCCGTCCGCGCCTCCAGCGGCACGGTCTGGTTGAGCGCCCGGTACGCGTCGGACAGGTACCGCAGCACGACGCCCTCGGAGCGGGCGAGCTTGTAGAAGGCGATGAACTCGCCGAACGTCATGGCGCGCTCGTACAGGTCGCGGACGACCGACTTCGGGCTCAGCTCGAAGTCGGCGACCCAGGGCTGGCTGGACGCGTAGGTCGCGAACGCCTCGTGCAGCAGCACGTCGTGCGGCTTGGGGTGCGTCACCTCCTCGAGCAGCGCCATCCGCTCGTCGTACTCGACGCCCTCCGCCTTCATCGCCGCGACGGCCTCGCCGCGGGCGTGGAACTGCTGCGCGGACAGCACCGGACGCGGGTCGTCGAGGGTCGCCTCCACCACCGAGACGATGTCGAGCGCGTAGACGGGCGACTCCGGGTCGAACAGCTCGAACGCGGCGAGCGCGAACGGCGACAGCGGCTGGTTGAGGGCGAAGTTGGGCTGGAGGTCGACGGTGAGCCGGATGTCGCCTCCCACGTTCTCCACCACCCCCGCGGTCAGCAGCGACCGGTACAGCTCGATCGCGCGGCGGGCGAGGGCGAGCTGCCGCTTCCAGGGCTCGTGGTTGTCGAAGACGAGGGCGCGCACGTGCCCGTAGACGTCGCCGCCGCGGCCGATGACGTTGATGAGCATCGCGCTCGTGATCTGCATCGAGGAGGTCAGCGTCTCCGGCTCGGCCTCGATGAGCTTGCGGAACGACGGCTCGCCCCACGAGACGAAGCCCTCCGGCGCCTTCTTGCGCACGATCTTGCGGCGCTTCTTGGGGTCGTCGCCGGCCTTCTCGATCGCCTTGATGTTCTCGCTCTCGTGCTCGGGAGCCTGCGCGACGACGGTGCCGGCGGTGTCGTAGCCGGCGCGGCCGGCCCGTCCGGCGATCTGGTGGAACTCGCGCGCGTTGAGCTGCCGCATCCTGGTGCCGTCGAACTTGGTCAAGGCGGTGAGGAGGACCGTGCGGATCGGGACGTTGATGCCGACGCCGAGGGTGTCCGTGCCGCAGATGACGCGCAGCATTCCGCGCTGGGCGAGCTGCTCGACCAGGCGGCGGTACTTGGGCAGCATCCCCGCGTGGTGCACGCCGATGCCCTGGCGCAGCAGCCGGGAGAGCGTCTTGCCGAAGGAGGTCGTGAACCGGAAGCCGCCGATCAGCTCGGCGATCGCCTCCCGCTGCTCCCGGGTGGCGATCTTGGCGCTCGAGAGCGATTGGGCCCGCTCCAGCGCCGCGAGCTGCGAGAAGTGCACGACGTAGACGGGCGCCTGCCCGGTCTGCAGGAGGTCCTCGATCGTCTCGTGGACGGGCGTCACCTCGTAGTAGTAGTGCAGCGGCACCGGGCGCTCGACGCCGGTGACCGTCGCGGTCGCACGCCCGGTACGGCGGCTGAGGTCGTCGGCGAGCGCGGTGACGTCGCCGAGCGTCGCCGACATGAGCACGAACTGCGCGTGCGGGAGGCTCAGCAGCGGCACCTGCCACGCCCAGCCGCGCTCGGGGTCGGCGTAGAAGTGGAACTCGTCCATCACGACCTGGCCCACGGGCGAGTCCTCCCCGTGGCGAAGTGCCAGGTTGGCGAGGATCTCGGCCGTGCAGCAGATGATCGGCGCGTCGGCGTTCACGGCGGAGTCGCCGGTCATCATGCCGACGTTCTCGGCCCCGAAGATGTCGACCAGCGCGAAGAACTTCTCCGACACGAGCGCCTTGATGGGCGCGGTGTAGAAGCTGCGCTCACCGCGGGCCAGGGCGGCGAAGTGCGCGCCCACCGCGACGAGCGACTTGCCCGTGCCGGTCGGCGTGCTGAGGATGAGGTTCGCGCCGCCGACGATCTCGATCACCGACTCGTCCTGCGCGGGGTACAGCGTGAGACCGCCCGCCTCCGCCCAGCCGACGAAGGCCTCGTACACCGCATCCTCGCCGACGCTCCCCGCTCCGGCCCAGCCGGGAAGGTCGTCGACGCGGAGACGGGAGGCGGTGTCGGTCATGGTGCCTCCAGCCTCCCACGGCGGAGCGGGCGGTGTGCGCAGCGCCGGAAGGGTGGAGTCACCGCGGACTCATCGGCTCACGCGGTCATGCGAGGCGTCCGAGTCCTGCTGATCGCGTTCCAGCCATCGCGCGAGGAAGCCCAGCGGGACGATGCCGAGCAGCGAAGACGCATAGAGGCCGATGGCGCAGAGGTTCCCAGGGTTGGTGATGCCACCGTCGGGCAAGAGAACCGAGAGCACGACGAGGATGGTGAGCCAGATCGGACAGACGAACCAGATCCATCGACGCAGCTTCAAGCCGATCTCCCCTCCTACCGCTCATATCTAACACTCACATACACGTCACCGCCCGCTGCGATGCCTGCCAGGCAGTCAGCCTTCTCGCACGCCGGGCGACACGCTGCCCGCGCACAGGCACGCGTCGTACGCTGCCGCCATGCGGTCGACGGACTCCTGGTGGCGGAGGTGGTGGCCACCGGCCGCCGCCGGTGCGGCGAGCGTGGTCGCCGGGGTCGGTGCGGCCGAGCTGCTGAGTGCGTTCGTGGTGCAGAACGGCAGCCCGGTGCTCGTCGTCGGCGCGCTCGTCATCGACTTCGCCCCGCCGTGGCTGAAGGAAGGCGTCATCGCCGTCTTCGGCACCGGCGACAAGGCGTTCCTCGTCGTCGTGCTCGCGGCCGTGCTGCTGGGGGGAGGAGCGGCGGCAGGGATGCTGGAGCGGCGCCTCCCGCCCTGGGGCCGGGTGCTCATCGGTGTGGGCGGGGCCGTCGGGGTGCTCGCGGCGCTGACCCGCTCGGGCGCGGGCATCGTCGACGCGGTGCCGTCCGCGGTCGCGGCGGTCGTCGGCATCCTGCTGCTCGGCTGGCTGATCCGGCTCGGGCGCGGCACCGAGCCGACGCGCGTGGCTCCGCTCGGCGCGGTCAGCCGGCGCCGGTTCGTCGGCGCGACCGCCGCCACGGCCGCCGCGGGCGCGCTCGCCGCCGTCGTCGGCCAAGTGGTCGCGACCGGGTACCGGGCCGCAGCGGCCGCGCGGGCCTCCTTCCACCTCCCGTCGCCGACCGTCACCGCGCCCCCGGTCCCCGCGGGCGCCTCCTTCGACATCGCGGGGCTGTCGCCGATCGTCACGCCGAACGCCGACTTCTATCGCATCGACACCGCGCTGCAGATCCCGGGGATCCAGCCGCAGGACTGGCGGCTCCGGATCACCGGCATGGTCGAGCAGGAGGTCGAGCTCACGTTCGCCGAGCTGCTCGCCCTGCCGCTGGAGGAGTCCGTGACCACGCTGACCTGCGTCTCCAACGAGGTGGGCGGCGACCTGATCGGCAACGCGGTCTGGCTGGGCTACCCGATCCGCCACCTCCTCGCCCGCGCGAAGCCGCATCCCGACGCCGACATGGTGCTCTCGCGCAGCCAGGACGGCTGGACCGCGAGCACGCCGTTGGAGGCGCTCACCGACGAGCGCGACGCGATCCTCGCGGTGGGGATGAACGGCGCGCCGCTGCCGCTCGAACACGGCTATCCGGTGCGGATGGTGGTGCCGGGGCTGTACGGCTACGTCTCCGCCACCAAGTGGGTGGTGTCGCTCGAGGTGACGCGGTTCGACGAGGTCACGTCGTACTGGACCGACCACGGCTGGGCCGAGCGCGGCCCGGTCAAGCTGTCGTCGCGCATCGACGTGCCGGCCGCCGGACGCCAGGTGAAGGCGGGGACCGTCGCCGTCGCGGGCGTCGCCTGGTCGCAGCACGTCGGCGTCTCGGCGGTGCACGTGCAGATCGACGGCGGACCGTGGCGGGAGGCGACGCTCGCCGACGCCATCTCGGCCGACACGTGGCGGCAGTGGCGGTACGCCTGGGACGCCGAGCCGGGCGCGCACACCATCCGCGTGCGGGCGACGGATGCGAACGGGAAGCTGCAGGTCACGAAGCAGCAGGGCGTGGTCCCCGACGGCGCCACCGGGCTGCACAGCGTGGGCGTCACGGTCGTCTGACGCGCGGCCGGATTACGCTGGGATCATGTCCCTCCCGCCGCTCGTCGACCCGGCACCGGAGCTCTCGCCCGAACGCGAGGCCCGCTACGCCCGCACCGCGCAGCTGCCCGGCTTCGGCATGACCGCCCAGCGCCGCCTGCGCGCCGCAAGGGTGCTCGTGGTCGGCGCCGGCGGGCTCGGCTCCGCGGTGCTCCCGCTGCTCGCCTCCGCCGGGTTCGGGACGATCGGCATCGTCGACGACGACCGGGTGGAGCCGAGCAACCTGCCGCGGCAGAACATCCACACCCCCGCCGACCTCGGCCGGCCCAAGGTGGAGTCGGCCGCCGACGCGGTGAGCGCGCTCGATGCCGACACCGAGGTGCGCGTCTTCGCCGAGCGGCTGACCGCGGCGAACGCCGAGCGCATCCTCGGCGGCTTCGACCTCGTGCTCGACGGCAGCGACAACTTCCCGACCCGCTACCTGGTCAACGACGCGGCCCTGCTCGCGTGTCTCCCTGTGGTGTGGGGCGCCGTGCACCAGACCGGCGGACAGGCCGGGCTGAGCTGGGCCGCGCACGGGCCGCACTACCGCGACTTGTTCCCGCAGCCTCCCGAGCCGGGGAGCGTGCCGAGCTGTGCGGAGGCGGGCGCGCTGCCGTCCGAGTGCGCCACCATCGGCAGCCTCATGGTCAGCGAGGCGATCAAGCTCGTCACCGGCACCGGGGAGCCGCTGCTCGGCCGCGTCGTGGTCCACGACGCGCTGCGCGGGACCTTCCGCGAGCTCGCCTACGAGCGCGACCCGCAGGGCGAGCCCGTCACCGGGCTCATCGACTACGACCTGTTCTGCGGCGTCTCGGCCACGGTCTCCCCCACCGAGCTGCACGCGCGGCTGGCGGCGGGCGAGCCGCACACGCTGCTCGACGTGCGGGAGCCGTGGGAGGCCGACGTCGCGGCCATCCCCGGCTCGCTGTTGGTCCCGCTCGGCGTGGTGCAGCGCGACGCCGCGGGACTCGCCGCCCGTCTCGGCGACGACCCGCTCGTGATCGTCTGCCACCACGGCCCCCGCGCCGAGACGGCGCGCGAGCTGCTCGCGGCCGCCGGCGCCCCCGGCCTGGTCCTCGCCGGCGGGATCGACGCCTGGTCCCGCGA
>NZ_JBPGXM010000050.1:0-23054 GCF_056755495.1 Leifsonia sp. KNZ12-8B | reverse complement strand
GGGGGGGGGGGGGGCCCCCCGGGCCGGGGGGGGGCCGCCGGGGCGGTCGGAGCCCCCCAAGGGTAACCCGGTCCGGGGGGGGGGGGGGGCACACCCCGGGCCCCCCACCGCATCCGCGCGCCTCCACCCAACGCCCCGCGCCTCCGCACCCAGTGTCCGCACTCCCGACGCGCAGCGCGGCCACCCGACTCGCCCGCCCGAGCGGATGGAGCTTCCACGCGCACGCGAGGCGCCGCTACCGTGTGGCCCATGAGAACGACAGCACTCCCCGGCCCGACCGCTCGTCCCCGACGCGCTCCGCGCCGCGTCGCCATCCCCTTCGCGGCGGCCGCGGTGCTGGCGGCGCTCGCCGGATGCTCCACGCCGGGCGGCGAAGAGGGCGCGTTCTCGGGGACGTGGGGCAGCTCGGCGACCGGCCAACCCAACCTCACCATCACGGACGACGGCACGGTGAGCGGCACCGACGGCTGCAACCGGCTGACCGGCAAGGGAACGGTGAGCGGTGACACGTTCACCTTCGGCACCCTCGCCTCGACCATGATGGCCTGTGAAGGGGTGGACGAGTGGCTCGCCCAAGCCTCCACCGCCTCCATCGAGGGCCGCTCGCTCGTCATCTACAACGACGCGCAGAAGAAGATCGGCAGCCTCGACAAACAGTGACGAGCCCGCAGCAGCGGCAGAAGGTGGGACGCCCCGCCTCGGGGGCGGAGGGAGACCTCGGCGGGACGTCCCGGTCCCGTCAGTACCCGATGGGCCTGCCGGGATTCAATGGCTCCTCGCTTCCGGGGAAGCGCTGGCCGCGGTTGTGGGCGCGCTCGCGCCGCTCCACTTCGGCCAGGAGCGCCTTGGTCAGCATCTCGGACCAGCTCGCGTCCTTCTCGTGGAACGAGGTGGAGCGATACGCGGCCCTCGCCCGGTTGCGGAGGTTGTCGCTGAGATAGAAGGTGATGGTCGTCCGCCCGTGGGAGGCGCGGCTCGCGCGGGCCGCGCCACCGGCGCCCGCACCCGTTGCGCCCGCACCCGCCGCGCCGCCCGCACCCGCTGTGCTCGCCGCGCCCGACGCGCTCGACCCGCTCGACCCCTCGGCGGCAGCGAAGAGTTCGGGATCGGCAGGAGCACCTGAGCTCATCGTGACCTCGCAGAATGTGAAATGCAGTAGAACGTGCGTCACATACTACACGTTCTACCGCAGCGCGACACCCTTTTCGGGTGCCAATCCGGTCAGCGCGAGAGACGCTCGACGATGGAGCCGAAGAGCTGCGGCCGCGCGGCCGCCGTCGGCACGATCCGCGGCCGGAAGGAGGAGCGTGCGGCCACCACGAGCCCCGAGGTCAGCATCCGGAAGTCCCGTGTCGTCGCCCGCCACGCGCGCTCGTACGTGGCGGTGTCGCCGTCCCTGACCGCGGCGACGGCCGCCCTGGCCTGCGCGAAGCCCACGCGCATCCCCTCGCCGGTCAGCGCGTCCACGTATCCTGACGCGTCGCCCACCAGCAGCACCCGGCCGGAGGCCCGGGCGCGCGAGCGCTGCAGCAGCGGTCCGGCGCCGCGCAGGTCGCTGACGGGCGACGCGCCCTCCAGCCGGGCGGCGAGCTCCGGAAGGGCTGCGATCGCGCCGTCCTGGTCGAGCGGACGCGAGCCGAGCACGGCGACGCCGACCATGTCGTCGGCGACAGGGGTGACGTACGCTTCCGCCCGAGGCGACCAGTGCACCTCCACGAGGTCGGTCCACGGCGCGAGGGCGTAGTGGCGGCGCACCCCGAAGCGGCGGCGCGACTCCGCCTGCGCCCGGTGCTCGAGCCCGAGCAGGCGGCGGAGGGTCGAGTGGAGGCCGTCGGCCGCGATCACCCACGGCGCGTCGATCACGCCGCCGTCCGCGAGGGTCAGCTCGACACGATCCCCGCGCTGGGCGACGCCGGTGACGCGCGCGGTGAGCCGCTGCGCGCCCAGCGCGTCGGCGCGAGCCGCGAGGGCGGCGTGCAGCGTGGTCCGCCGCACGCCCCGGCCCGGCCGGTCGGCGAAACGGTGCTCGACGCGCGCCGGGCCGTCGACGTAGGCGATGCCGCCGAGGGCCCGGCCGGGAGGGTCGACGCCGATCCGGTGCAGCGCGGCCAGAGCGCCCGGCATCAGCCCCTCGCCGCAGGCCTTGTCGATCGGGCCCGTCCGCGGCTCGACGACCACGACCTCCAGGCCGCAGAGTCGCGCCTCGATCGCGCACGCCAGCCCCACGGGACCGCCCCCGACCACGATCAGGGCCGGCGCGCTCATGCGCGGGCGGGCAGCACGGTCGCCAGCGCGCGGTTCTCGCACGGGATGCGGACGGCCAGCAGCAGCACGGCGTTGAGCACGGTGAAGGCGAGTGCGGTGATCCAGGCGGTGTGCACGAGCGGCAGGGCGAAGCCCTCGACGACGACGGCGACGTAGTTCGGGTGCTTCAGCCAGCGGTACGGGCCGCGGGTGACCAGCGGGATGTCGCGCACGATGATGACCCGCGTGTTCCACCGCGGTCCGAGCGCCCCGATGCACCACCAGCGCAGCGCCTGGCTCGCCAGCACCAGCACGAGCATCGGCCAGCCGAGCCACGGGAGGAACGGGCGGTCGGCGAACCACACCTCGGCGAGGCACGCGAGCAGCAGGCCGGTGTGCAGCGCGACCATCGGCGGGAAGTGCCCCCGGCCGAACTCGACGCCGCCCCTGGCGAACGACCACCGGGCGTTGCGGGTGGAGACGACGAGCTCGGCGATGCGCTCGGCCCCGGTCGCGAGGATGAGGAGCGTGTACCAGATCATGGTGCCGCCCGGCTCACGCGGCCTCGCCGATCGCCACCGGGCCGGCCTGCGATCCGGTTCCCGCGGCCCAGCGCAGCAGCACCAGTTCGCTGGTGACCCCCGGCCCGAGCGCGAACAGGAGGCCGACGGTTCCGGCCGGGTGCTGGTCCACCTGCTCCGCGAGCACGTGCAGCACGGCGGCCGACGACAGGTTGCCGACACGGGCCAGCGACCGCCAGCTCGCGTCCAGTGCGCCCTCCGGCAGGTCGAGCGCCCGCGAGAAGGCCTCGATCACCTTGGGGCCGCCGGGATGCGCCGCCCAGGCGCCGACGTCCTCCACCGTCAGTCCGTGAGCGGCGAGGAGGCCGCGGGCGTCGCCGGCGAAGTTGTTGTCGATCACCTCGGGGACCCCGGCGCTGAGCACGATCCGGAAGCCGGTGCCGCCGATGTCCCAGCCGATCACGTCCGCGGTGTCGGGGTAGATGCGGCTGCGGGTGTCGACGACCTCGGGCCCCGCGAGGCCCAGCGACTCGGCGCGCTCGTCGCCGACCATGACGACCGCCGCCGCGCCGTCGCCGAACAGCCCGCTGGCGACGATGTTGGCCATCGAGTCGTCGCGCGGCTGCACGGTGAGCGAGCACAGCTCGACCGAGAGCAGGACCGCCACCTCGCCGGGGTGCCCGGCGAGGTAGTCGTGGACCCGCGCGATGCCGGCGGCGCCGGCCACGCAGCCCAGCCCGAAGCTCGGCAGCCGCTTGACGTCCGGCCGCAGGCCCAGCCGCTGCACGAGCTGGGCGTCGATCGAGGGCGCCGCGATCCCGGTGACCGAGGTGAAGAGCAGGTAGTCCACATCCTCCGGCGCCAGCCCGGCGTGATCGAGCGCCTGCGTGACGGCGCGCTCGGCGAGGGTCGTGCCCTCGGCGATGAAGAAGTCGTTGGACTCCTGGAAGGAGCCGAGCGAGCTGTACCGCTCCAGCGGCATGACGAGACTGCGCGTCTCGACCCCGCTCGCGGCGTGGATGCGGCGCATGACGGCCTGCCGCTGGGGGTCACTGGTTATCATCGCGAGCAACGCCGCGGTGATCTCATCCTGGCTGTAGGTTCGCGCGGGGAGCACCGGCGCCACCGCTACGATTCGGCTCACAAGCGCAACGTACCACCGGGCCCCCGGGCCTGGCCCCGGTCGCAGCGAACTGGGAGCGAGCGGCTGCGGGAGGCGCTAGCGTCGCAGCATGCGCGCCTTCCTCCTCCTGCACGGCTGGGACAACTTCCGCCCCGCGGGCCACTGGCAGCGGGAGCTGGCGTCGGCCCTCGCGGCGGCCGGCGAACGGGTGGTGTACCCGCAGCTGCCCGACGCCTCCCACCCGGAGGTCGGGGCGTGGCGGGAGGCCGCGGCCGTCGCGCTGGCCGAGGCCGCCGACGGCGGGGCGCGGGTGACCGTGGTGTGCCACAGCCTCGCCTGCCTGCTCTGGCTCGGCGCGCGGCCGGAGGCGGACGGCGCCGTCGATCGCGTGCTGCTGGTGGCGCCCCCGTCGCGGCAGGTCCTGGCCGGCATCCCGGAGGTCGCGCCGTTCGCCGCGCTCCCGCCGACGAGGCCCGCCGGGGAGGTCGCGATCGTCGCCTCCGACGCCGACCCGTACTGCCCGGAGGGCGCGGAGGCCGCGTACGGCGAGCCGCTCGGCATCCCCGTAACCGTCATCGCGGGCGCCGGTCACCTCGACCTGACGGCCGGCTACGGCGAGTGGCCCTCCGTCGTGACGTGGTGCACCGACGGGGGAGAGGCGATCGTCGGCCGCTGACCGACGACCGCCTCGCGGCGTCGTCAGCCGTTCACGGCCTCCTGCGCCTCCCGCACGACGCCGACGAGCGGCTCGTGGAGGGCGTGGCCGGGTTCGATGCCCATGACCTCGGGGACGATCGCCTCCGGCCGGCCCTCCTGCAGGATGCGGCGCAGCTCGACGCTCTGGGTGTCCTCCGGCACGTCGAAGTGGAGCGCCGCGCCGACGGCCTTCAGCAGCGCCGCGGGGATGCCGCCCACGTACTCCGCGTAGTCGGCGGCGGGGCCGATGAAGCGGTCGTTGCGGCCGAGCTTGCGCAGCGGCTCGCGGCCCACGCGCGTCACCTCGTCGACCAGGTACGGGTTGGTGAAGCGGTCGAGGATCTTCGCCCGGTACGCCGCCAGCTCGTCCTCGGGGAGGCCGTGCTTCGCCGACAGGGCCGCCGACGTCTCGCGCAGGGCCGCCTCTGCCGCCGTCCGCACGGCCGGGAGCCGCATCGCCTCGCTGATCGTGCCTGCGCCCTCCAGGAACCCGGTGTACGCGACGGTCGCGTGCCCGGTGTTCACGGTGAAGAGCTTGCGCTCGATGTACGGACCCAGGTCGTCAACGAAGTGCGCGCCGGGGATCGCCGGCTCGGCGCCGGCGAACGGCGTGCGGTCGACGACCCACTCGTAGAAGGTCTCGACCGTGACGTCGATGCCCGCGTCGGCGGCCTGTGCCGGCACGATCCGGTCGACGGCGGTGTTGGCGAACACGGCTCGCGCGGCCAGCGCCGCCCGCTGCTCGTCGTCCTCGAGGCCGTCCATGAGCTCGGCGGCGAGGAGGTCGGAGGCGCCGATCGCGTTCTCGCACGCCATCACGGCGAGACGAGGAGCGTCGGAGGCGCGCGCGACCAGGCCGCGGGCGATCACCGGCGCGACGAACCGCAGGATGCGCGGCCCGACGGCCGTGGTGACCACATCGGCCGACGCGATCTCGGCGACCAGCGCCTCCTCGTCGGTCGCCGAGTTGATCGCCCGGAAGCCGGTCACGGTCTTGGTCGTGGACTCCTCGCCGACGAGGTGCACGTCGTAGGAGTCGGCGGCGGCCAGCGCGTCGATCAGCTCGGCGTTGACGTCCGCGAACACGACCTCGTACCCGGCTTCGTGGAGCAGCAGCCCCACGAAGCCGCGGCCGATGTTGCCCGCACCGAAATGGACGGCCTTCATTCGTTCACGTCTCCCAGGAGCGCGAACAGGGCGTCGGCGTCGGGAGCGTCGAGCAGCTTCTGCACGTCGTCCTCCTCCGAGAAGATGATCGCGATCTTCGACAGGATGTCGAGGTGCTCGTTGTTGCGCCCGGCGATGCCGACGACGAACCGCACCTCCTCGCCGCCCCAGTCGAGCGGCGAGGAGTAGCGGATGAACGACAGCGCCGACCGCTTGATCTCGTCCTTGGACTCGTTGGTGCCGTGCGGGATCGCGAGGCCGTTCCCCATGAAGGTGGAGACGGTCTGCTCGCGCGCCCGCATCGAGTCGACGTACCCGGGCTCGACGGCGCCCGCCCGCACGAGCAGCTCACCCGCCTCCCGGATCGCGTCCTCCCGGGTGGTCGCGGAACCCGCGGCCACCACGTTCGCCCGGTCGAGAATCGTGTCGGTCATTTCGTGGCGTCCTCCGTCGCTGCTGCGTTCTGCTGGTTCTTGACGAGGTCGACGACCTCGTCGTACTTGGGGCTGTTCATGAAGTTGTCGACGGACACGTGGACCGAGTTCGGCGACTGGCCCTTCGCGCGGTCGGTGAGCTCGCGCTGCGTGATCACCAGGTCGGCCGAACCGTCGAGGTTGGCGATGGCCTGGTTGGTCACCGTCACGCCGTCGACACCGGCCTTCTTGATCTTGTTGCGCAGCACGGACGCGCCCATCGCGCTCGAACCCATGCCAGCGTCGCACGCGAACACGATGTTGCGCACCAGGCGGTCGGTGCCGTCGCCCTGTGCGTCGCCGGTGTCGTGCTCCGCCTCGTTGACGAGCGAGCCGAGGACGGCCGACTCCTTGCCCTTGTTGGCCTCGGTCTGGGCCACGGCGGCGGAGAGGTCGCCCGCGTTGCCGGCGGCCAGGTCGCGCTTGCGGCTGGCCCGCAGGATGATCGACGCGACGATGAACGAGACCGCCGCCGCTCCGATCACCGACAGGATCACCCCGACGAAGCTGTCTCCCGGTGTCTGGAGCAGCACCGCGATGATCGATCCGGGGGAGGCCGGGGCGCGCAGGCCCGAGCCGAACGTGACGTTGATCGCGATGCCGGTCATGCCGCCGAGGATGGCCGCGATGATGATCATCGGCTTCATGAGCACGTACGGGAAGTAGATCTCGTGGATGCCGCCGACGAACTGGATCAGCGCGGCGCCGGGAGCGCTCGCCCTGGCGATGCCGAGGCCGAAGATCGAGTACGCGATCAGGATGCCGAAGCCGGGGCCGGGGTTCGCCTCCAGCAGGAACAGGATCGACTTGCCGGTCTGCTGCGCCTGCTCGACGCCCAGCGGGGTGAGCACGCCGTGGTTGATGGCGTTGTTGAGGAACAGCACCTTGCCCGGCTCGATCAGGATGCTCGCGAGCGGCAGCAGGTGCGCCGTGACCAGCCAGTTGACCGCGCCGCCGAGCACCGAGCTCAGCCACTCCACGATCGGGGCGATGCCGAAGAAGGCGCCGATGGCGAGCAGCATGCCGAGGATGCCGGCGGAGAAGTTGTTGACCAGCATCTCGAAGCCGGCCTTGATCTTGTTCTCCCAGAGGCGGTCGACCTGCTTCATCAGGTACGCGCCGAGCGGGCCCATGATCATGGCGCCGATGAACATCGGGATGGTGGACCCGACGATGACGCCCATGGTCGCGATCGAGCCGACCACGCCGCCGCGCACGCCGTAGACCATGCGGCCGCCGGTGTTCGCGATCAGGAGCGGCAGGAGGTACGTGATCATCGGGCTGACCAGGCCGGTGTACAGCACGCTGACGTTGCCGTTGTCGTCCTGCGCGAGCGTGGTCATGGCGCCCTGCCAGCCGATCTTCGACTGCTCGCCGAAGCCGCCCAGGATGCCGTTGATGTCCCAGCCGGTGTTCTGCAGCCAGCCGGTGGAGATGAACAGGGCCGTGATGAACCCCCACGCGATGAACGCGGGGATGTTCGGCATGACCATGTTCGAGAGGAAGGTGCCGAAGCGCTGCACGTGGACGCGCGCGCCACCCGGCTTCTTCGTCGTCGACGTCACTGTCGTCGATGTCATTGCGGTGCCTCGTTTCTGTCGGCCTGCGCCGCGTCGGCGTGTGCCTGATCGGGTTGTGCAGGGGAGGGGAAGCGGGCGGCGGCCGCACGGACCGCCTCCCGGGCGTCGGCCGCGCCATCGGCGGCCAGGGCGGCCTCGGCCAGGGAACGGGCCTGGTCGAGGGTGTAGCGCTTGAGGGAGAGCCGCACGTCCGCGATCGCCGCCGGCGACATGGAGAGGGTGGTCGCGCCGAGGCCGACCAGCACGACCGCGAGCAGCGGGTCGGCGGCGGCCTCGCCGCAGATGCCCACCGGCTTGGAGCGGGCGGCTCCCGCCGCGCCGACCTCGCCGATGAGCCGCAGCACCGCGGGGTGCCACGGGTCCTGGAAGCCGGCGACCGAGCCGAGGAGGCGGTCGGCGGCGAGCGTGTACTGGGTGAGGTCGTTGGTGCCGATCGAGGCGAACGCGGCCTCCTCGAGCACCCGGTCGGCGAGCAGCGCGGCCGACGGCACCTCCACCATCACGCCGACGGTCTTGAGCCCGTACTCGGTGGCGAGCCGCACGAAGTACCGCGTCTCCTCGACCGTCGAGACCATGGGCGCCATGACCCACAGGTCGGCGTCGGTCTGCGCGTCGGCCTCGGCGAGGGCGGTGAGCTGCTCGCGCAGGATGTCCTCGCTGGCGCGCAGCGCACGCAGGCCGCGCAGGCCCAGCGCCGGGTTGTCCTCGTGCGCGTCGTTGAGGAACTCGAGCGGCTTGTCGGCGCCCGCGTCGAGCACGCGCACGACGACCTTCCTGCCGGGGAACGCCGTGAGCAGCCGGATGTACTGCTCGCGCTGCTGCTCCACCGTCGGGGCCATGCGCTGGTCGAGGAAGAGGAACTCGGTGCGGAACAGGCCGACGCCCTCCGCGCCCGCGTCGAGCGCCTGCTGCGTGCCGTCGGCCGAGCCGAGGTTGGCGAGCAGCGGGATGGCGGTGCCGTCCGCGAGGGCGCCGGGCTCGACCCCGCCGGACAGGGCGGCATTGCGCTCCTCGATGCGGCGCTGCGCGTCGGCGCGCTGCTCGGCGGAGGGACCGACGGTGACCGTGCCGGCCGCCGCGTCGAGCACGACGTCGGCGCCGTCGGCGAGGTTCTCCGCCCCGGCGACGCCGACGACCGCGACGATCGACTTCTCGCGCGCGAGGATGGCGGTGTGGGAGGTCGGGCCGCCCTCCTGCGTCACCAGCCCGAGCACCTTGGTCAGGTCGAGCAGCGCGGTGTCTGCCGGGGCGAGGTCGCGCGCGACGAGCACATACGGGGTGTCGGATTCCGGGAGGCCGGGAGCGGGCCGCCCCTCCAGCGCCGCGATGACGCGCTGCGCCACGTCGTCGAGGTCGGTGGCGCGCTCGCCCATGTACCCGCCGAGGCCGACGAGCATGTCGCGGAAGACGGCGAAGCCCTCGAAGACCGCGCGCTCGGCGGTCGTGCCGCCGTCGATGCGCTGGGCGACGTCGTCGGCGAGGGTGGAGTCCTCCGCCATCATCGACTGCGCCTCCAGCACGTCCGCGGCGGTGCCGCTGACCTTCGCTGCGCGGGCACGGAGGTCGGCGGCCACGGTCTGGACGGCCTGCGCGACGCGGGACTTCTCCTCGTCGGCGCTCCGGGTGCTCGGGGCGTCGGAGGGCTCGGGCAGCGGGTCGGCCATGCGGAGCACCGGGCCGAGGGCGATGCCCTGGCCGATGCCGGCGCCGGTCAGCACGTGAGTGGTCGTGTCGGACATGATCAGGCGTCGTGATCCGTGGCGATGATCTCGGCAAGGTCGTCGAGCACGGCCTCGCCGTCGGCGGCCTCGGTGCTGAGGACGATCTTGTCGCCGTGGTCGATGCCCAGCGAGATGACGCCGAGGATGCTGCCGGCGTCGACGGTCTTGCCGCCCTGCTTCGACAGCGTGACCTTCGCGCCCGAGCTGTTCACGGCCTCGACGAACAGCTTCGCCGGGCGCGCGTGCAGCCCGTGGGTCGATCCGACGGTGATGATCCGCTCAGCCATGGGTGGTCTCCTTCGTGGGTTCGGCGCCCCGGAGGGCGACGGGGATGGCTCGTTCACTCACAGTGTCGTCGCCTTCGCGTCCAGTGCCAGGTCCAGCGCGCGGTCGCCGTCGAGCGCAGCCGGTGAGAGGGCGGGAAGCAGCACGACGGCGGTTCCGCTGGAGGCCGCCCGCTCACGCAGCGCGGGAACGCTCGCCTCCAGGTGGGCCCCGACCAGGACGACGTCGATGCCGTCGAGGGAGTCGAGCTGCCCGGCGCTTCCGGCCTCCACGGTCGCCACGACGCCGCGCGCCGCCGCTGCCTTGCGCAGCTTCATGGCGACGAACGTGCTGGACGCGCCAGCGCCGCAGACGACGACGATCCTCATCGATCAGGCCTTTCGTGGAGCAGGTGGAGCGGATGGATCGTCAGTCATCGTCCCTCCGCCCCTCCGCGCGCTTCCAGCAGCGTTTCTTCCGGGGGTGCGGAAGCCCGGGGCGGGAACGCTGCCCGGCGCGCCCCCAGGTGGTTGACTCGTACCGGACGGACCGGAAGGTGATGCGCGTGGCGCTCTCGGCGAGGCAGGCGAGGATGCTGGACATCCTCGCGCGCCGCGCTGCCTGGGTGACGGCCGCCGAGCTGGCGCACGACCTCGGGGTCACGACGCGCAGCATCCGCAGCTACGCCGCCGCGCTCGGCGAGCTCGTCGAGTCGGGCGCCAACGGATACCGTGTGCGCCCGGAGGCGTACGCCGCCTACCAGGCCGAGTCGGCCGCCCCCGACGCGGGCGCGTCGTACTTCGCGCCCGGCTCGCCGCAGGAGCGCCTCGTCTTCCTGGCGCGCCGGCTGCTCGACGAGCCGGACGGCGTCGACGTGTACGAGACGGCCGAGAGCCTCTTCGTCAGCGACTCCACGATCGAGTCCGACCTCTCCCGGCTGCGCGGGCTGCTCGCCGGAACCGAGCTCGGCCTCCAGCGTCACGGCGCGGTGGTGGAGCTGACCGGGCCGGAGATCGCGCGCCGCAAGCTGATCAGCCGGCTGTTCCGCGAGGAGATGCGGCAAGGGGTCGTGGATGTGGCGCGCATCCAGGAGGCGTTCCCCTCGGCCGGGCTGGCCGCCTTCAAGTCGGACCTCATCGAGATGCTCGACGCCCGCGGCTTCTTCGTCAACGAGTACGGGATCAACGACGTCCTGCTGCACATGGCCGTCGCGCTCGACCGGTTCTCGAAGGACCGCGTGCTGCCCGACGCGCCCGACGTGGAGGTGAGCGAGACGATCGGGGTGCTCGCCCGCGACCTCGGCGGCCTGATCCGGCGGCACTTCGACGTGGAACTCGACCCGACCGAGCTGCGCTACCTCGCCATCCTGCTCCGGACCAGGGTCATCGCCCCCGGCGCCGGCCGCGACCCGGTCGAGGAGTTCGTGAAGGAGGAGGATCTGGAGGTCGTGCGCGGCATCATCGCGCGCGCCTCCGCCGAGTACCTGGTCGACCTCCGCGACGAGAACTTCATCGTGCGCCTGACCCTGCACGTGCAGAACCTGGTCGCGCGCGCCCACGAGAAGACGTACTCCCGGAACCCGCTCACGCGGTCGATCAAGAGCTCGTACCCCCTGATCTACGAGCTGTCGGTGTACATCGCCAGCCGCCTCCAGACCGCCGAGGGGATCGAGGTCAACGACGACGAGATCGCGTACATCGCCATGCATGTCGGCGCCTACCTGGAGCAGCAGTCGCGGCGGCGGGATGCGGTGACCTGCGCGGTCGTGTGCCCGAACTACTACGACATGCACATCCTCCTGCGCGACCGGCTGGTGAGCACTCTGGGCGACGAGCTCGACATCACGCAGGTCATCACCTCCACCGACGCGGACTGGGGCGCGATCGACGCCGACCTCGTGCTGACCACGATCGACCCGCACGGCCGCCGCGAGAACGCGGTGATCGTGCAGCCCTTCCTCACCGAGACCGACATCGAGCACATCCGCCAGGCCGCGGCGCGCATCCGCCGCCAGCGTCGGCGCGCGGGCATCAAGGACGACCTGCTGCGCTACTTCGACGAGCGGCTCTTCCTGCGCAACTTCTACGCGCGCGACCCGATCACGCTGATCCGCGCGCTCGGCGACCGGATGATCGCGGTCGGCGCCATCGACGCCGACTACGTCGACCAGACGATCGAGCGCGAGCAGATGTCGTCCACGGCCTTCACCGACACGCTGGCGGTGCCGCACGCCATGACGATGAGCGCCAAGCGCACGGCCATCGCGATCGTGGTCAACGACACGGCGATGGACTGGGGCGACGCGCGGGTCAACGTCATCGCCTTCATCGCGTTCGACGCCAACGGGCGGGCGTCGTTCCAGACCGTGTTCGACCAGTTCGTGGAGGTGTTCAGCGACCGGGAGGCCGTGCTCGGCCTCATCCGCCGCGCCGACACCTTCACCGCCTTCATCGACGAGCTCGTCCGCATCATCGACTCCTGACCGCCCGTAGCCGCCGAGCACAGGAAAAACGCCCCGATTCGCTCGGAATCAGGGCGTTTTTCCTGTGCTCGCGGGCTGGCCCCGGGGGTCAGTTCGCGGTGACGGTGTACGTGACCGAGACGCCGGGGGTGCCGACGGCGACGGTGTACTTGTCGTTCGTGTAGACGACCTTGCTCTCGGTGCCGCCGGCCTGCTGCGTGTAGCCGGCCTTCTCGAGGGCCGCCTTCGCGTCGGCGAAGCCGGTGTTGTTCTTCGGCTGCACGGTGACGGACCAGCCGTTGTCCTTGTCGCCCCGGGCGACGACGACCTGGCCGTCGACCAGCGGGACGTCGTCCTTCGGGAAGTCCGCGGGGAGCTTCTCCGAGGCCGCCTGCGTCGCGGACGCGGAGGGGGTGCTGCCCGACTCCGACGCGGTGCCGGAGCAGCCGGCGAGCGAGGCGATGGTGATGGCCGCGACGATGGCGGCGGGGAACAGGGTGTTACGGGTGCGCATGATTCTTCCTAGTGCTGTATGCGGTGCGGTCTTGCCGACCAACCAGCCTACTCGCGCCCCCGGGCGCCGCGCTCCCCGGTACCGCTCCGGTCAGCCCAGCAGCAGCGAGCTGAGCTGGTCCGCCGAGTGCACGACGGCGATCGCGCCCGCCGCCTCGGCCGGGGAGCCGTAGCCCCATTCGACGAGGATGGTCGGCAGGCCGTGCTCGCCGGCGCCGACCACGTCGTAGCTGCGGTCGCCGACCATCACCGTGTGGCCGAGGTCGATGCCGCGCTCCTCCAGGCGGCGTAGCGCCTCCGCGACGACGTCGGCCTTCGCGCTGCGGCTCTCGTCGTCGGTGGCGCCGGTGATGACCTCGAAGTACCCGGCGAGGCCGAAGTGCTCCAGGATGCGCGTCGCCTGCGTCTCCGGCTTGCTCGTCGCGATGGCGAGCGGGACGCCTGCGGCGCGCAGCCGCTCCAGGAGCCCGCGGATGCCGGGGAAGACCGCGCTGTCGAACGCGCCGTGCTCGGCGTAGTACGCGCGGTACACGCCGAGGGCCTCCCGCGCCTCCGCCTCGGTCATCCCGCCGATGCTCTGCAGCGACTCGAGCAGCGGCGGCCCCACGTACTCCACCAGCTCGACCGGGGTCGGGACCGGGCGGCCGAGCGTCTCGAACATGCGGACGAGGGCCCCGGTGATGCCGGGGGCGGAGTCGGTGAGGGTGCCGTCGAGGTCGAAGAGGACGCAGGTCCAGGTGCGGGTGACGGTCGGAACGGTTTCGGTCATAGCGTCACCCAATATATGTGACGTATTCGAGCGGATGCTCAGCGTCCGCCGAGCGCCTCCTCGATGTGCGAACGCGCGACCACCATGGTGTGCTCGGCGCCCGGGTCGAACTGCACGGCGACGAACGGCGCGGTGCGGATGAAGCCGAGCGCCTCCGTCGCGGGCACGATCACCGCCTGCACCCGGCTGCCCTCGCCCTCGGCGGTCTGGGCCACGGCCGCGCGCAGCGCATCCATCGAGGTGAAGAGCGGCAGCACGGGCTCGCCCGTCGTCGAGCTGATCGTGCGCAGGCGGGTGTCCTGCGGCGTCGAGCCGGTCACGTCGACGACCAGCCCGCCCTTGACGGCGGCGGCGAGGAGCTTCTGGAGGTTCTCCAGCGTCGGCTCGGCCGCGATGGCGGTGAGGGCGGAGCGGACGGGGAGGTTGCGGTAGCTCTGCGGGAAGCGCGGGGCGGGCATGGTCCCCCATGATACGAGGTATTGCTTAGTGCGACTATTCGCGAATTATCAGGCCGGATTTCGTCGACTATTCGATAGGCTTTTCGCGGCAGAAGCTGGAATTCCCGAGAATTCATTCACGAGAGGTGCGGAAATGGCGCGCAAGATCATCGAGACGATTTTGGACGACCTCGACGGCTCGGAGGGCGCCTCCACCGTCTTCTTCGCCTTCGACGGGCGTTCGTACGAGATCGACCTCTCGGACGAGAACCGCGAGCGGCTCTCCTCCGCCCTCCAGCCGTTCATCGACGCCGCCCGCACCACGAGCTCGCTCCAGCGGCCCGGCTCCGGCGGACGCCCGTCGCAGAAGCAGGACCTCAACGAGATCCGCGAGTGGGCGCGCAACAACGGCTTCTCGGTCAGCGACCGCGGACGCGTCGCCGCCCACGTCATCGAGGCGTACGAGGCCGCGAACTAGGGCGCGGCCGGCCCGCTCGGCACGGCCCTCCGGCTCAGAACAGCGTCGGGATGCGGCTCTCGACGCCCTTCATCGCCTCGTAGTCGAGGAGCAGCACCTCGAGGCCGCGGTCCTCGGCGAGCGTGCGGGCCTGCGGCGCGATGCTCTGGGCGGCGAGGATGCCGCGGACCGGCGCCAGCGCGGGGTCGCGGTTCATCAGCTCGAGATAGCGGGTGAGCTGCTCGACGGCGTCGATGTTGGCCTTGCGCTTGAGCTCGACGGCCACCGCGCCTCCCGAGCCGTCCCGCGCCAGGATGTCGACCGGCCCGATCGCGGTCATGTACTCGCGGCGGACCAGGGTGTGGCCGTCGCCGAGCAGCTCGATCTGCTCGGCGAGGAGCTTCTGGAGGTGCGCCTCCACGCCGTCCTTCTGCAGCCCGGGGTCGACGCCTAGCTCGTGCGCGGTGTCGCTGAGGATCTCGTGCACCGAGACGATGAGCATGTCGGCCGTCTTGGCCTGCGTCACGCGCCACACCTCGGTGATGCCCGCGGCGCGCTGGTCGTCGTCGGGCTCCATCACGCTGAGCGTGCAGGGCGGGCTCATCCAATTGAGCGGCTTGTACGAGCCGCCGTCGGAATGGACGAGCAGACTCCCGTCGGCCTTCAGCATGAGCAGGCGCGTGGCGAGCGGGAGGTGCGCGCTCAGGCGGCCGGCGTAGTCGACGGAGCAGGTGGCAATGACAAGACGCACCGTGACATCCTACGGGCCGACCCGGCCGGTGCCGACTCCGCCGCCGCAGCCTCCGCTGGCAGGATGAGGGCATGGCTCACGACCTCCTCATCGGCACGTACACGCAGCGCCTCCCGCACGTCGACGGTCACGCGGAGGGGGTGCTCGCGGCGCGCTTCGACGGCGACGGCGTCGCGGACGTGCGCGTCGCCGCTCCGGTGACCAACCCGTCGTGGGTCGCGACGTCGCCCGACGGCCGCGCGGTGTACGCGGCGGAGGAGACGGGTCCCGATGGCCGGCTGCACGCCTTCGCCCGCGACGCGGAGGGCGCGCTCACCCCGCTCGGGAGCGTCTCCAGCGGGGGAGCAGACCCCGCCCACCTGCTCGTGCACCCCTCCGGCCGGTTCCTGCCGGCCGGGACGTACAGCGGAGGCTCGGTGTCGGTGTTCGCGCTGTCCGCCGACGGGTCGATCGGCGAGCGCACGGCCTTCGTCCAGCACGAGGGGCGCGGGCCGGACGACGCGCGGCAGGAGGCCCCGCACGTCCACCAGCTGAGCGTCGACCCGGTCACGGGCGACGTCGTGGTCGTCGACCTCGGCCTCGGCCAGGTGCGCTGGTACGCGTTGTCGCCGGAGGGTGCGCTCGCGCTGCGCGACGATGCCACGGTTGCGCTCGGTGCGGCGGGTCCGCGTCACCTGGCGTTCCATCCCGATGGCAGGCATGCGCTGGTCGTCGGTGAGCTCGACGACATGCTGCACGTGCTGCGGCGGGAGGGCGACCGCTTCGTCCTGGTCGGTGGAGCCTCCACCCGCGCGGCGGTCGCGGCGGGGGCGGGCCTGCCCGTCGGCGACAACACGGCGGCGGCGGTGCGCCTCAGCGCGGACGGGCGCACAGTATTCGTCAGCAATCGCGGGGACGACACGATCGCGGTGTTCGCCTTCGATGCCGCGGCATCCTCCCTGGCGCTGGAGGCCGTGGTCCCGGTGCGCGGGCGGACACCGCGCGACCTGGTGCTGTCGCCGGAGGGCGACCGTGTGCTGGTCGGCTGCCAGGACTCGGACGAGGTGACCGTCTTCGCGTTCGACTCCGGCACCCGCGAGCTGTGCTTCCTCGGCGCCTCGCCGGTCCCGACGCCGGTCTGCCTGGTGTTCGTCTAGCCATGCCCCTCGCGAGGTTCGACACCGTCCTGGTCAACGGCAGCGTCGGCACCGGGAAGACGACCACGGCCGAGAGTCTGGGCGACGAGCTGGAGCGGCGCGGCGTCCCCGGCGCGGTCATCGACGTCGACGGGCTGCGCCGGGCGTGGCCCGCGCCGGCGGACGACCCCTTCCACACCGCGCTGGCGCTGGCGAACCTGGAGGCGGTCGCCTCCAATCTCCGACGGGCCGGCGCGCGCGTGCTCGTGGTCGCCGGCGTCGTCGAGACTCCCGACGAGCTCCTTCGCACCGCGACGGCGCTGGCCGCGCAGACGCTGCTGCACGTCCGCCTGTCAGCGGCGCCCGACGTCGTGGTCACGCGACTGGCCAGGCGCCACGCCGACGATGAAGCGGCGCTGCGCTGGCACGCGCAGCGTCACCCCGAGCTGGCCGGCATCCTCGAACGAGCGGGCTTCGCCGACGAGCTGCGCATCGACACCGGCCGGAAGCAGGTGGCCGACGTGGTGCGCGAGATCTGCTCGACCCTTCTGGGCTGAGGTGCTCGGCGGAGCGCCCGCTCGGACGGGGGAGGCGCGGCTGCGTCAGCTCTGCGTCGCCGGCGCCGCGTCTGCGCCCGCGCCCGCGCCCGCAGCGCGCCGGGCCCGCACGGCCGGTGCGGCGAAGAACGACGCCAGCAGCAGCACGACGATGAGGTACAGCGCGTTCAGGAGGCCGACCTCCTTGCCGAGGAAGCCGATGATCGGCGGTCCGACGAGGAACGCGCAGTAGCCGATGATCGCGACCGCGGAGACGCGGGCGGCGGGGTTGGCGGCGCCGTCCGCCGCGGCCGACATCCCGAGCGGGAAGCCGAGCGAGACGCCGAGGCCCCACAGCACGGTGCCGATGACGACCACCCACATGGGTCCGCCGACGATGAACAGCAGGAGGCCGACCACGCCCATCGCCGCGGTGATGCGGATGGCGGCCACGCGCCCGATGCGGTCGACGATCGGGCCGCCGGCCACGCGGCCCACGGTCATCGCGGCGACGAAGCAGCCGAACACCACCGCGCCGGTCGAGTTCTCCTGGCCGTGGCCGTCGACGACCGCGAGCGAGATCCAGTCGTTGGCCGACCCTTCGCCGAAGGCCATGCCGAGCATGACGACGCCGATGAGGATGAGCCTCCAGTCGGCCCAGACCGCCAGCGACGTCCGCAACCGGTCGGCGAACGGCGCCTTCGGCGCGTCGGTCGTCTCGTCGCCGAGGTCGGCCTCGCGGGGGATGAACCGGACCGCCACGAGGCCGCCGACGACCAGGATCACCGCCACGACGAGCAGGTGCCACGCCACCGCGATGTGCAGCGCGGCCGCGGCGGCGCCGAGGCCGGCGCCGATCACGGTGCCGAGGCTGAAGCACGCGTGCATCAGCGGCAGCACGGTCTTGCCGATCTCGCGCTCGACGGCGGTCCCCTCGACGTTCATCATCACGTCGAGCATCCCGTTGCCGAGGCCCAGGAGGATCAGCCCGACCGCGACCAGAGGCACCGAGTGCAGCACCGTTGCGCCCAGGCCGATGAGCGCGGTGCCGATCGCGGCCGTCGTGAGGGTCGCCACCATGCCGCGGTGCGGTCCGACGCGCACCAGCACGAACGACGAGCCGGCGAGGCCGATGATCGCGCCGGCCGACATCCCGGCGATGAGCAGGCCGACCGCCGATGGATCGGTGCCGAGGCCCAGCTCGTCGCGGACGCCCGGGATGCGGGCGACCCAGCTCGCGGTCGCGAGCCCGCTCAGGATGAACACTGCGAAGACGGCGTTGCGCCAGGCGGTCAGCTCGCGGCGGCTGCGGGTGGAGGTCGGGGTCGGCTGCGACATCGGCGTTCCTGCTGGGTATCTGGTGGGCGTCCGGTGCGGACTGTGCGGTCGAATCGTTTCGATCGAAACGATTCGACTAAGCTACCACACGTGAACGACAGCAGCACGACCTCCACCGGAACCCGACCGACGCTGGCCGCGGTCGCCCGGCTGGCGGGCGTGTCGAACTCCACGGCCTCCCTCGCCTTCTCCGGCACCGGCCCGGTCTCGGAGGCCACTCGCGAAAGGGTGCTCGCCGCGGCGAAGGAGCTCAACTACGCCGGACCCGACCCGCGCGCGCGTTCGCTGCGCCGCGGCCGCTCCGGCATCGTCGGGGTCGTGATGGAGGAGCGCGTGCGCGACGCTTTCCGCGACCCGATCAAGATCGCCCTGCTCGACGGCATCAGCGAGGAGCTCGGCGCCATCGACGCGGGCCTGCTCATCCTCACCGACGCGGGGGAGGCCGCCCAGCGCATCGAGGACGCCCCGATGGACGCCGTGGTCCTGGTCGGCTGCAGCCCACGGCTCGACGAGTCGGTCGCGATGCTCAAGCAGCGGGGGATCCCGCTCGTGGCCATCGAGGGCGACCCCGCCGACGGGGTGCCGACGATCGGCCAGGACAACCGGGAGGCCACCCGGATCGCCGCCCAGCACCTCCACGACCTCGGCCACCGGGATGTCGCGCTGGTCACCCTCCCGCTGACCCGTGACCGCGGCCGTGGCCCGCTCACCGGGCACCACGCCGCGTCGGCCAGCTCGACCACCGCCGCGGAGCGCCTCGCCGGGGCGCGCGACGTCTTCCCGGACGCCCGCGGCTGGACCACCCGCGGCTCCTTCGTCGAGGAGGGCCGGCTCGCCGGGGAGGCCCTGCTCGCCGACCCCGACACCCGTCCCACCGCGATCATCGCTCAGAGCGACCTGCTGGCGGCGGGCGTCATCCGGGCGGCGGAGGAGCTCCGCCTCGCCGTCCCCGACGACGTGAGCGTCGTGGGCTTCGACGGTGTCCGCGTCGACGGCCTGTGGCCCTACGACCTGACGACCCTCGTCCAGCCGGCCGTCGAGAAGGGCCGCGCGGCCGGCCGCTCGATCGTCGCGATGCTCGAGGGCGACGAGGTGCGCCCGACCTCCTTCACCAGCGTCTTCCACCCCGGCAACACGACCGCCCCGCCGCGCGCCGCTGGCGCGTAGGAGCGCCGCAGCGTCGCGCGGTTTCCGGAGGCGCGATTTGCGCCGAATGTCGGTTTTCGCGCTCCCATAACCGCGATTTGCGCCGAATGTAGCGTCCCCCTGGGCGGGCCGAGTCACCCCGGGCGATCCCGCAGGGGCACGTAGGGTGGGGGCATGGACCTCGACGCCCTCTACCGCGACCTCCACACCCACCCCGAGCTGTCCTTCGCCGAGCACCGCACCGCGGGGATCGTCGCGCAGCGCCTCACGGACCTCGGCCTCGAGGTGCACGCCGGCATCGGCGGCACGGGCGTCGCCGGCGTCCTGCGCAACGGTGACGGCCCGACCGTGCTGCTCCGGGCCGACATGGACGCCCTCCCGGTCCGCGAGCTCACCGGCCTGCCGTGGGCGTCGACCCAGACGGTGACCGACGCCGACGGCAACACCGTCCCGGTCATGCACGCGTGCGGCCACGACATCCACATCACCTGCCTCCTCGGAGCCGTGGAGGAGCTGGCCGGCTCGCGCGACCAGTGGTCGGGCACCCTGGTCGCCGTGTTCCAGCCCGGCGAGGAGCACGGCGGCGGCGCCCAGGTCATGGTCGACAGCGGTCTCTACGACCTCGTCCCCACGCCGGACGTCGTGCTCGGCCAGCACGTGACGCCCCTCCCCGCGGGGATGCTGGGAGCCCATTCGGGTGCTGCGATGGCCGCCGTCGACACGATGGAGGTCACCATGCACGGCCGGGGCGGCCACGGTTCCCGCCCCGAGACCACCATCGACCCGATCGTCATGGCGGCGGCGACCGTGATGCGGCTGCAGGGCGTGGTGTCGCGGGAGATCGCACCGCAGGACACGTCCGTCGTCACGGTGGGCAGCCTCCACGCCGGCACGAAGAACAACATCATCGCGGCGGAGGCCCGGCTCGGGATCAGCGTGCGCAGCTTCAACGAGGACGTGCGCGCACGCGTGCTCGCGGCGGTCCAGCGCATCATCGCGGCCGAGTCCCAGGCGTCCGGCGCCACCAAGGAGCCCGAGCTGGAGTGGGGCGAGCGCTACCCCGTCACCGTCAACGAGCCGGAGGCGACCGCCCGCGTCAACGCGGCCTTCTCGACCGAGTTCGGCGCCGAGAACCTGCTCGACCCGGGCGCCCTGTCGGGCAGCGAGGACGTCGGCAACCTCGCCACCGCGGCCGGCGCCCCACTCGTGTACTGGATGCTCGGCGGCGGCGACCCCGAGAAGGTGCGCGCGGCGATGGCGGCCGGCACGGTCGACGAGGACATCCCGTCGAACCACTCGCCGCACTTCGCCCCGCTGGCCCACCCGACGATCCCGACCGGCGTGCGTGCGCTCGTCGTGGCCGCCCGGGAGTGGCTGGGCTAGGCCCCGCGTCCCGTCAGGCGGCGGCGCCCGATCGCAGGGCGCCGGCCGCTCGCGTGGGCGTGGCGGCTCACACCACCGCCCCGACGCGCAGCCACACCCGCCCGCGGGCGCGCAGCCCCAGGGTGAGCGCCCGCGCGCCGAGGTAGCCGAACGCGAAGGCCGCCGCCAGCCATGCCAGTCCGGACGCGTCGTGGCCGCCCCAGACGAGCACCGCCGCGGCCATCGGCGCGAAGACGGCCACGTTCAGCAGTCCGGTGAGCGCCAGGTAGCGCGCGTCGCCCGCTCCGATCAGCACGCCGTCGAGCACGAACACGTACCCGCCGAGCGGCGCACCGAGGCCGATGATGACCAGCGCCGGCGTGAGCAGGGCGGCGACCGACGGATCGCTCGTGAACAGGCCGGCGGCGAACGGGCTCAGCACCACCGTCACCAGTCCGAGCGCGACCCCCGCTCCGACGCCCCACTCCAGGCAGCGGCGGAGCACGGCACGCACGCCCTCCGCGTCGCCGGCGCCCAGCCCCTTGCCGACCAGCGCCTGCGCGGCGATCGCCAGGGCGTCGAGGGCGAACGCGAGCGTCGAGAACACCGTCATCGTGACCTGGAAGGCGGCCAGCTCGTCCGGACCGAGCCGGGTCGCCGTGAAGACGGCCAGCAGGATCGCGGCGCGGAGGCTCGCGGTGCGCAGCAGCAGCCAGCCCCCCGAGCGCGCCGACCGGCCGATCCCGGCGTGGTGCGGGAGGAGCGGCGCCCCCACCCGCCGCGCGTGCCCGGCGACGATTACCGCGTACACCGCGACCATGGCCCACTGGGCGGCGACCGTCCCGAGCGCCGACCCGGCGATCCCCTTCTCGAGCACGTAGATGAAGAGGTAGTTCAGCGCGATGTTGGCCGCGAAACCGGCGACGGCGACGACCAGCGGCGTCCGGGTGTCCTGCAGGCCGCGCAGCAGGCCGGTCGCGGCGAACACGAGGAGCATCGCCGGGAGGCCGAGCATCGAGAGCTGGAGGTACTGGACGGCCTGCTCGGTGACCGCGGAGGACGCCCCGAAGAGCCCAGCCAGCGCGGGCGACGCGAACCAACCGGCGCCGGCGAGCACGACGCCGATGCCGAGAGCGAGCCAGACGCCGTCGACCCCGGCCGCCACTGCGCCGCGTTCGTCGCCGGCGCCCAGTCGGCGCGCGACAGCGGGCGTCGTGGCGTAGGCGAGGAAGACCATCAGCCCGACGATCGTCTGCAGCACGGCGCTCGCGATGCCCAGCCCGGCGAGCGGGGCGACGCCGAGGTGCCCGACCATGGCCGAGTCCGCGAGGAGGAAGACGGGCTCGGCGACAAGCGAGCCGAGCGCGGGGACGGCGAGGCGGAGGATGTCCCGATCGACCGGGCGCGGGCGGAGCAGCTTCACGACGTCACCAACGGTACCGCCGACCACCGACATCGGCGTCCGGCGCACCCCGCCCCCTGGGCGCCGGGTGGGTCGCTCCCGCCGATGTCGGAGGTCCTTCCTAGGGTGGAGTCATGAGCCAGCTGATGCCCGAACTCCTCGCCACCTGGACGTGGCGCCTGGAGCGCGTGCAGAGCGGCCGGACGATGCTCGGCCGCGGTCAGGCGACCACCGCGCGCACCGACCTCACCCATGACCGGGCCGCCCACCCCGAGGCCTACGTCGGCTACGAGGAGGAGTTCGCCGCCGCGATCGACGCACTCGACGTGCTGGCCCGGCAGCACAACCGGCGCGACGACCTCGACGCGGTGCTCGCCTCGGAGCGGCGCCGCGAGCGGGCCGCGGCCGGCTTCGGCGGCGCCGACGGCAGGCCGGGAGGCAGCACGCACGCCACCCACGACGGCGGTCGCGGCCGCGTCTCGCTCGCGCCCGAGCACGACCGTGTGCCGCGCGGGCTGCCGGAGCCGCTGGACCAGTGGGTGCACCGGCTGATCCGCTACCGCAGCGGCGCCAAGCTCATCGCGCCGATCGAGGCGTCGAGAGCCGAGATCCGTCTCCGCAACGAGGCCGACCTCGACCCGGCGGCGTACCTCGGCCCGGTCTCGGGCCCCTACTTCCGGCGCGTGATGCGCGAACTCGGCGAGATCGCCACGAGCCAGCGCCCGGGTGTGCACCTCGCCGGCCGCGGCCTCCACCGGGGCGTTCCGACGCTGCCGGGCGAGCTGCCCGCCGACGCGTCCTCGTCGCGGCGCTCGGCGCGGTGAGCCGCCGCACCGGCGCGCTCGCGAGGAAGACGGGGCTCGGAGGCGCCGGGCTGCTCCTCGTCGCCGTCATCGCGCTGTGCGGGTATGCGGTCGCGTCGCGCGGAGGGGTCGAGGCCCCCGCGGCCGCGCCCGCGACGTCCGCGCCGCTCCCGAC
>NZ_JBPGXM010000049.1:0-23808 GCF_056755495.1 Leifsonia sp. KNZ12-8B | reverse complement strand
GTATACGATCGCCGCCACGTCGAAGATCTCGATGCGCGTGCGCGCCGTCCGCAGGTCGACCACCTCGAAGCCGGCGCGGCGCGCCGCGCGCAGCTCCGCGCGGAGGCGGCGGATGGTCTCCTCGTCGGCGGTCCGCTCCAGCGCCTCCTGAATGTCCTCCATGGTCGTCTCCTCTCATCCGGCGCGGCACACCGAAACGTGCGACGCTGACCACCAGAGGTCGGCGCCGTCGCGGCCGTCTCGACATCCGGACCGCCGTCATGTCGAGATCCGTGCAGCGGCTCCGACCGTGGGGTGAGATCCGAGATCGGGAGGGGCGAGGCACATGACACCGGACGAGACGATCATCGACGCGAACGTCCGCGCCGTGATCCCGCTCGTCACCGCCGCGCTCGTCTCGCGGTACGGCGACTTCGCCGACTGCGAGGACGCGGTGCAGGAGGCGCTGCTCGAGGCGTCCGTCACCTGGTCCAGGGAGGGACGGCCGCGCGACGTGCGCGGCTGGCTCATGACGACCGCGCGCCGGCGCTACATCGACGCGGTCCGGTCCAACGTGGCACGCCGAGCGCGGGAGGAGCGCGAAGCAGCGCTCGACCTGCCCGGCACCGAGGTGCGCGACACGGACGACTCCCTCGCCCTCCTCGTGCTGTGCTGCCACCCGGCCCTGCAGCCTCCCGCCCAGGTCGCGCTGACGCTGCGCGCGGTCTGCGGGATCAGCACGGCCAGGATCGCCGCCGCCTTCTACGTGAGCGAGGCGACGATGGCCCAGCGCATCACCCGCGCGAAGCGCGCCATCGACGACGCCGGGCGGAGGTTCGGCCTCCCGGGCAGGAACGAGGTCGTCGAGCGGTCCGCGGCCGTCCGCACCGCGCTCTACCTGATGTTCAACGAGGGCTACGCACCCGGTGACGGCGGATCGGCCGTGCACGCCGACGTCGTGAGGGAGTCGATCCGGCTCACCCGGCTGCTGCACGCGGCCCTCCCTGCCGACACCGAGACGATGGCGCTGCTCGCGCTCATGCTGCTGACCGACGCCCGCACCGGCGCCCGCTCGGCCGCCGACGGGACGCTCATCCCGCTGCCCGATCAGGACAGGAGCCGGTGGGACGCGCGCGAGCTCGCCGAGGGCCGGCGGTTCGCCGCGACAGCGCTCGCCGCCGGACCGGCGACGCCGCTCGTGCTCCAGGCGGCGATCGCCGCCGTGCACGCCTCCGCTGCGGACGCCGAGACGACCGACTGGCGGCAGATCCTCGCGCTCTACGACGCCCTCGTCCGCATCGACCCCGGGCCGGGCCCGCGGCTCGGCCGGGTCGTCGCGGTCGGCATGGCGGACGGTCCGCTCGCGGGTCTCGCCGAGCTCGCCGACCTGGAGAGCGACGTCCGGCTGGCCGGAAGCCACCGCGTCCCCGCGGTCAAGGCGGCCCTGCTGGAACGAGTGGGCGCGCTCGACGCCGCCCGCGACGCGTACGCGGAGGCCCGCGACCGCGCCGGCAACGACGCGGAGCGCCGGTGGCTCGCCATCCAGGCCGAACGGCTCTCCCCCTCCGGCGGAGAAGCATCCCCCACAGAAGAACCAGAAGAAGGAGAACGGAAATGACGGACACGACCGGCAACCAGTACCTGCTGCTCTACATGACGGCGCCAGACGGCGAGCCGTGGAGCGAGGCGGACGACGACATCGCGGATTGGGTCGCCGCCGGCGAGTCGAGCGGCGCCCTCATCATCGGCGAGCGCCTCACGGAGGCGACCGACGCGCGGATGGTCGCGAAGCGCACCGGACAGGTGCACGTCACCGACGGCCCGTTCGCGGAGTTCAAGGAGTGGTTCGCGGGCTTCGACCTCATCAACGCCGACGACGTGGACGCCGCCGTGGAGATCGCCTCCCGGCACCCCTGCGCCCGGTACGGGAAGGTCCTCGTGCTGCCGCTCATGGACGCGGTCCGCTCGAACGAGCTGTTCGAAGCGACGATCCGCGCACGGAGTGCCACCGCCCAGCAGCGGTAGTCAGCCTGCTGACGATCGCGTAGGCTGGCGGCGGTGAAGGGAGTCCGGCTGGTGCTTCGCGTCGTCAGGAACGTGGTCATCGCGGCGGTCGTGGTCGTCGCGCTCATCGTCGTCGGGTTCCTCGCCTGGGCGTCGACGCCGATGATGGGCGACCGCGCCGCCGCGCTGCAGGCGTGGCGGAACCCCGCCGTCCAGATCCACGATGCCGGCGACGCCGTCGTCATGGAGCCGACCGAGGGCGCCTCGGGAACCGGACTGGTCTTCATCCCCGGCGCGCTCGTCGACCCGTACGCGTACCTGTACAAGCTCTCGGGCGCGGTGGAGGAGGCGGGTCTCACCGTCGTCGTCACCAAGCCGACGCTCAACCTCGCCTTCTTCGACCAGCGGCCGCTCAGCACCTTCACGGCCCACGCGCCGGAGGTGACGGACTGGTACGTCGGCGGCCATTCGCTCGGCGGCGTGCGCGCCTGCCAGCTCGCGGACGACCCCGAGGTGGATGGGCTCATCCTGTTCGGCTCCTACTGCGCGAACGACGTCAGCTCGACATCGCTGCGGGTGCTCTCGATCGGCGGGGAGCAGGACGGGCTCAGCACCCCGGAGAAGATCGCGGCCGCCCGCCACCTGCTGCCGGCCGACGCCCGACTGGTGGAGATCCCGGGGATGAACCACGCGCAGTTCGGCGACTACGGGCCGCAGTCCGGCGACGACCCCGCCACGATCGACGACGCGACGGCCCGCGCGGGGATCACGGACGCGCTGGTGGGGTTCCTCGGCTGAACGGGCGATTCGCGGCTCGTCGTTGACGTCTGCTGGTGAGTGAGTGTACAGTCACTCTCATGACATCACGCACCGGAATCCTCTCCACGGCCGAGGAGCGCCGCCCCATGGTCGCCGAGGCCGCGCTGCGAGAATTCGCACGGGGCGGCTACCACAGCACGACGGTCGCGAACGTGGCCGGGGAGGCACAGATCTCCCCCGCCTACGTGTTCAAGCTGTTCCCCTCCAAGGAGTCGCTGTTCGTCGTCGCCCTCGAGCTCTGCTACCAGCGGGTCCTCGAGGCGCTGCGTCAGGGCGCCGACGCCTCCGCCGACCAGAGCCCGGACGGCATCCTGGATGCGATGGGCGGGGCGTACGCGGACCTGATCCGCGACCGCACCCTCCTGATGCTCCAGGTCCACGCCCAGTCGATCGCCGACATCCCCGAGATCGGGGCCGCCCTGCGTGCAGGACTGGCGGAGGTCACCCGCTTCGCCGCCCAGCGGAGCGGTGCGTCCGACGAGAGCGTGCAGCGGTTCATGGCCTTCGGCCAGCTCTGCCATCTCATCGTGACCGCGCGCGTCGACGACGTCGACGCGGACTGGGCGCACCTGCTGTCGCACGGGATCCGCCACCCCGGATGATCGACACCGCTCCACGCCTCCGCACCGCTCGCTCCACCAGTGAGTGATTGAACACTCTCTCGAAAGGAAGAACACCGTGACCACCTCCACCCTCCAGAGCACCACCGGCTCCGCGGCAGCAGCCCCACGCAGCTCCCGCCGCTGGGTCGCGCTGAGCGTGCTCGCGCTCGCCCAGTTCCTCGTCGTCCTCGACGCCTCCATCGTCAACATCGCCCTGCCCGTCCTCGGCGAGCAGCTGCGGATGGACACCGCCGCGCTGGCCTGGGTGATCACCGCCTACGTGCTGGCGTTCGGCGGACTGCTGCTCCTCGGCGGCCGCCTCGCCGACCGCTACGGGCACCGCAGGGTGTTCCTCCTCGGTGTCGCAGGGTTCGTCGCCGCCTCCGCCCTCGCCGGCTTCTCCGCATCGAGCGGGATGCTGCTCACCGCCCGCGCCGTGCAGGGCGCCTCGGCCGCCCTCCTCGCTCCGGCCGCCCTCGCCCTCCTCACCCACCTCTTCCCCGACACGCGCGAGCGCACCAGGGCGCTCGGCGTCTGGGGCGGCGTCGCCGGCATCGGCTCGGCGGCGGGTGTCCTTCTCGGCGGCGTGCTCACGGCGGCGCTCGGCTGGCAGTCGGTCTTCTTCGTGAACGTCCCGGTCGGCGCGCTGGTGCTGATCGCCATCCCGCTGCTCGTCACCCGCGACCGCGCCGGTGCGCGGGGAAAGCTCGACCTGCCCGGCGCGGTCACCATCACCGCGGCACTGGTCGCGGCGGTCGGCGCACTCTCGGCGGTGGAGCAGCTCGGCTTCCTGAACCCGCTGACCATCGGGCTCGCCGCCGCCGCGCTCGTCCTGGGCGCCGTCTTCGTCGTCATCGAGCGCCGCACGGCCGAGCCGCTCGTGCCGCTCGCGGTGTTCCGCAACCGCAGCCTGACCGTCGGCAACGTCGTCATGCTGCTCGTCGGCGCGGCGATGGTGGCCCTCTTCTTCGCCCTGTCGGTCTACATGCAGTCCGTCCTCCACTACGACGCGCTCACCACCGGCCTCACGCAGCTGCCGCTCGCCGGGGCGCTGGTCGTGGTCGCGGGCGTCGCCCCCGCGATCATCGGAAGGATCGGCGCGAAGGCGACGCTGATCGGGTCCCTCGTCCTGCTCGCGGGCGGCCTGGTCTGGCTGGCGGCCGCGCCGGCGGACGCGCAGTTCGTGACCCAGCTGCTCGGCCCCAGCCTCCTGATCGGCATCGGCCTGGGCGGCGCGTTCGTCACCACCACCCAGCTCGCGGTCGACGGCGTCGACGGCGGGGAGGCCGGCCTCGCCGGCGGTCTGGTCAACACCAGCCAGCAGATCGGCGGCGCCCTCGGGCTGGCCGTCCTGGCGACCGTCGCGACGGTCCGCACCGACTCGCTGCTGTCGGCCGGCGTGCCGGCGCCGGAGGCGGTCACGGGCGGGTTCTCGTGGCTGTTCCTGGGCGGCGCGGCGATCGCGATCGTGGCCGCCGTCGTCACCGCGGCGCTCCCCTCGCGACGGTGACCTCCGCCCCTCGGCGGGCAGCGCCCGGACGGGAGACCGTCCGGGCGCTGTCGCGTCCCCCGGCCTCCGGCTCGCTACAGTGACGCTATGCCGAGCGCCAGCCTCGATCACCTGCGCACGTTCGTGACCGTCTTCCGGACCGGGTCGTTGACCCGCGCGGCCCAGCTGCTCGGGATGTCGCAGGCGACCGTCTCGGCGCACATCCAGGCGCTCGAGGCGCTGCTGGGGTTCCCGGTGTTCGAGCGCGGCCGGACGGGTGTCTCCCCGACGGCGAAGGGCGTCGAGCTGGCGCGGGAGGTCGCCGATCACGTCGATGCGCTGGAGGATGCCGCCGCGCTGGCCGGCCGGGCCTCGACCCAGCCGCGCCCCGTCCACATCGGCGGCGCGGCCGAGATCCTCTCGATCATGGTGGTCCCCCACCTCGCGCGGGTGATCGAGGCGGCGAACGCGCCGGTCCGGCTGGTCTTCGGGCTCGCGGACGACCTGCTGGAGGGCCTGACGGCGGGAGCGGTCGACGTCGTCGTCAGCGCGGTCCCTCCCCGCCGCCGCGGGATCTCGGCGACGCCCTTCTACGACGAGGAGTTCGCGCTGGTGGCCGCACCGCGCTGGCAGGGCGGCGACCTCGACGGCATCCCCCTCGTCGCGTACGCCGAGGAGCTGCCCATCATCCGCCGCTACTGGCGCAGCATCTTCGACCGGCCACCGACCGCGCTGCCGACGATCGCGGTCATCCCCGACCTGCGAGGCATCCGCGACGCCCTGCTGACCGGCATCGGGATGTCGGTCCTGCCGACCTATCTCGTGGCCGGCGACCTCGCGGACGGGACCCTCGTCAGGCTCGACGAGCCGGAGGTCCCTCCCCTCAACACGCTCTACCTGGCTACCCGTGGGCGGGAGGCGCAGAGCAACGCCGCGATCGGCGCCGTGGCCGACGAGCTGCGCCGGCTGATCCGCTGACCCGGCGGACCGCCGGGGACGCGGGCCCTCGATCCGCCGATGGCCGGCATCGGCGCCCCGATGAGCCCGCGCGGACCGATCGGAGAACGATGGTCGACGTCGAAAGGACTTCACCGATGTCGAACATCCTCATGGTCGTGACCGCGGCCGACTCCCTCACGCTCTCCGACGGCTCCGCCCACCCGACCGGGTTCTGGGCGGAGGAGCTCGTCGTCGCCCACCGCGACCTCACGGCCGCCGGGCACCGCATCACCATCGCGACGCCAGGCGGACGCGTCCCCACGGTCGACCCGGGCTCGTTGACCGTGGAGATCGTCGGCGACGCGGCGAAGGTCGACGACCTCCGCGGCTACCTGACCGCGATCGACGAGCAGCTGACGCATCCCGTCGCCCTGGACGCGGTGGACGTCGCCGCATACGACGCCGTCGTCCTGCCGGGCGGTCACGGGCCGATGGCCGACCTCGCGCACGACGCGGACCTCGGCGCGATCCTGACGGCGGCCGACGCGGCGGGCACCCTGATCGCGCCGTTCTGCCACGGCCCCGCCGGCCTGCTCAGCGCGGTCGACGCGGACGGCGGGTTCGCCTTCGCCGGTCGCCGGCTCACCGTGTTCAGCGACGAGGAGGAGCTAACCGGCGGCCTCGGCGAGAACACGCCGTGGCTCGTCGCGAGCACCCTGCGCGAGCGGGGCGCGGTGGTGGAGGACGGCGCACCCTGGACCTCGCACGTCGTGCGCGACGGCAACCTCATCACCGGTCAGAACCCGCAGTCCAGCGATGCGGTCGCGAAGGCGGTCATCGAGGCGCTGGGCGCCTGAGCCGGGCAGTCGCGTGAAGGGGCGGTGGCGTGAGAAGGCGACGGCTCACGCCTCCTCCGCCACCCCCACCTTCGGCTTCGCCCACGAACGGCCGCGGGTGTCCTTCAGGATCGTGTACTCGACGTCGACGTGCGGCTCGATCGCGCTGTACTTGTCGTTCGGGGCGCCGATGACCAGCTGGAAGCCGAGGCCCCGCCACGCGCCGATGGCCCGCTTGGTGAAGTGCGCGTCCGCCTTGATGAGCGCCTCGTCCATGAAGACCGGGGCGTAGCGGGGGCGCTCCGCGCCGGCGTCGCCGAGCTGATAGCGCAGGGCCGCGCCCACGATGAAGGCGATCAGCTCCTGGGACTCGCCCCCCGACTTCTCGCCGATGTGGTCGTAGAGCGCCACGTGCTGCTTGGTGGTCGCCTCCACCCGCTCCGCGCTGACCCGCACGTGGTTGCGCACGTCGACCAGCTCGGCGAAGTCGGGGGCGGAGCGGCGCAGGTGGCCGATCAGCCGGGACATCCGGCGGTAGGCCGTCTCGCGCTCCTCCTCGCTCGACGCCGCCTCGATGAGGGCGCGCACCTCGCGCAGCTCGCGGCGGAACCGCTTGCGCGCGTCCGACTGGTTCTCGCGCGTGGCGATCTGCAGCCGGTGGTCGTCGTCGTAGAACGGCAGATCCTGCATGATCCGGTTGATCGGCTCGATGCGCTCGCGGATCTCGCGCAGCGACCGCGACAGGGTCGAGTCGAGGTTGGTGAGGTCGTTGCCGGAGAGCTTCAGGAGGCTGCCCCGCCACTCCTCCTCCAGCTCGTGCAGGCCGCTGGTCTCGAGGGCGACGAGGATGCGCTCGAAGTCGTCCACGGAGGTGTCGGGGTCGGCCAGCAGGTTCGGGTTCTCCCAGCGGTCGAGGAAGGTGCGCATCACCCTGGCCATGCCGTCGCGGAGGTCCTCGTAGGCGTCGCGCGCCGACCGGCTGTCCTCGGCCAGGCGCTGCGCCGCCATCCCCAGCGCGGCGTCGAACCGGGTCAGGAGGCCGGACGCGCCGAGCGACTCCGGCGCGCCGTCGAGGGTGAAGCGCTCGTCGAGGTAGGCGGCCTGGCCGGCGGTCAGCGCGCGGTCCGCGTCGTCGGCCGCGTCGATGATCGACTGGGCCGCATCGACGTCGTCCGACACGGCGGCCCACTGCTGCTCCAGCCGGTCGCGCTCGCCCTGGTCGCGGCCGACCTGGTTCTGCAGCTCGGCGGCCTTCGCCCGCAGCTCGGCGATGCGCTCCTTCAGGCGCGCGATCTCGGGGTTGCTGCCGGTGACCTCCGCCTCCAGGGCCGCCCAGCGGTCGCGCTCGCGGGCGACCGCGTCGACGTCGACCTGCTCCCAGGTCAGCTCCGCGAGCCTGCCGTACACCGCGCGGCGGTCCTCGAAGGCGGCGTAGGCGGTGTCGGCGCCGGCCAGTGCGTCCTCCGCCGCCGCCAGCCTCGTGCGCGCGCGATCGAGCTGCTCGTCCAGCTCGCGCAGCCGGCGCCCGCTGGAGAATCCGAGCACGTTGAGCCGGCCGTGGCCGCCGTGCGCGCCACGGCTGCCCTGCGACACCTGCCCGCTGATCGTCACCGCCATGCGGTGGAGGGAGAGGTCGGCGGCGTCATCGACGCAGACGAAGCCGAACCGCTCCTCCAGCCGCTGCCGCAGCCAGCCGGTGAACGGCGACTCCCGGTAGTCCAGGCGGCCGGGCAGGGTCACCGGGTC
The DNA here is from genome assembly GCF_056755495.1 of Leifsonia sp. KNZ12-8B. Classification (NCBI taxonomy): domain Bacteria; kingdom Bacillati; phylum Actinomycetota; class Actinomycetes; order Micrococcales; family Microbacteriaceae; genus Leifsonia; species Leifsonia sp. KNZ12-8B. The sequence continues at coordinate 15,394 of NZ_JBPGXM010000049.1, read as the reverse complement.
GCTCGCGCCTCCGGCCTCGAGACCGGCGTGGACGCCTTCGTACCGCAGCCGCTCCGGGGTGTGCACCGTGTCGATGGCGGCACGGAAGCGGCCGAGGTGGGCCGCGTCGATCAGCAGCGTCGTCGCGAAGCCGCCGAGCGCGAGGTTGAACGCCTCGCGCCACGGCTCGAACTCGGTCCGCACCTCCACCAGCTCGCCGACGAACGGCAGCTCGTCCGGCGAGAGACCGGCCGCCTCGGCCAGCAGCAGCCGCGACTCGTGCAGCCGGCGGGGGATGCTGCCGGTGTGCAGCTCGGCGCTGCGGCGGTCGTCCTCGAGCTCCTTCACCTCGGCCTCGGCGGCGCGCTGGGCGGCCACCGCCTCGGTGTACGCGGCGAGCACCGAGCGGCGCGCGTCGGCGTCAGCACGGCCGGCCGTCGCCGAGGCGACGAGCCGGTCGAAGTCGGCGCGGGTGGCGACGTCGGCGCCGAGCACGCGGAGGTCGTCGTCGAGCCGTTCACGGTTCTGCCGCACGGCGGCCAGGCGGGCCTCGGCGGCGCGCAGATCGCGCTGGGCGGTCTCCAGCCGGTCGCCGCCGGAGGCCCGCAGCACGTCGGCGAGCCCCTCCCGCTCGGCGTCGGCCGCCTCCGCCAGCGCGGTCTTCTCGCGCAGGGCGTGGTCGAGGGCGCGCGTGCGGTCTTTGACCTCGGTCTCGACGGCCCGCAGCAGCTCCAGCCGGCGTCGCGCACGCCAGAGCGACACCAGCGACGCCGGGTCGGCGAGCACGCCGAGCTCGTCGATCAGCCGCATGCGCTCGGCCGCCGCCGCCATCCGCTCCCGCAGCCCGCGGATCGGTTCCAGCGCCGCGACCTGCTGCTTGGCCTCCAGCATGCGCAGCCGGGTGCCCTCCAGCTCGTCGAAGTGGGCGACCACGGCGTCGGCGGTCGCCATCGTCTCCGGCTCCTCCAGCACCAGCCGCTTGTAGAGGTCGTCCACCGTGGTGATCTGCTGCCCGGCCTGGATGCGCGCGAGCAGGCTCATGGCCTTCGCCCCCGCACCGGCGGCGCCGATCCCGAGCACCGCGTGCAGCCGGGCCGAGAACTCGCGGTCGGTTCCGACCGGGTCGAGCCCGAGCGAGCGCAGCGACGCGTCCGTGAAGCGCTGCGCCGCCGCCTCCTGCAGCGAGCCGAGGTCGAGCGGTCCGTCGACGGTCGCCCGCACCCGGACCGTGTCCTCGAGGATCCGCGCGCCCGCCGGGATGTACCACCCCCGGACCGCGGTGAACCGCGAGCCGTCGTGGTCGAGCCAGGTCATCGCCACGGCGGTCCAGGTGTCCTCGCCGTCGCCGCGCAGCACCCGCACCTTCGTGCCCTCCTCGGTGCGGGTCTCGTCGAGCTTGCCGCGGCCGTAGGAGAGGATGTTGCGCTGCTCCTCCCCGCGCGGGCGCCCGGTCACGCCGCCGTTGGAGGCGCCGTTGAACGGCGTGGTGTGCGGCATCATGAGCGCGATGTACGCGTCCATCAGGGTGGACTTGCCGGAGCCGGAGCCGCCGCAGAGCAGCGTGGCGCCGGGCGAGAAGCGCACGCGGTGGGCGCCGTCGTAGCCTCCCCAGTTCACCAGCTGCAGGTCCTCGGCGAGCCACTGCTGGCCCCGGGAGGCGGCGGGGATAAGCCCGAAGAGCGTGTCGAGCATCGTCACAGTGCGGCGTCCTCCTCGATGGCGGCGGTGTCGTCGTCGGTGTCGTCGGCGTCGGTGTCGGTGTCGTCGGTGTCGGCGTCGTCGGCGTCGTCGGTGTCGGCGGCCTCCTCGCCGTCCCCGTCGTCGACGGCCTGCGCGCGCAGCCACTCGCGCAGCTCCAGCAGCCGCTCGGCGCTCAGCACGACCTCCACCAGCGGGCTGATGCGGTAGCGGCCGACCGACTCCTCGGTGATGATGCCGTCGCGGGCGAGACGCTCGACGGCCTTGCGGACGGCCTTCTGCCGGCGGGAGGTGCCGCCGTCACCGTCGGCGAAGTAGCTGAGCACGGTCTGCTCGATGTCCTCGACGTCGACGCGCACCGACGGCTCGCCGGCCGCCGACTCCCGCTGGTACACGGTGCGGAGGTGGACGAGCACAAGCGTCTCGGACCGCGTGTACGGCACGTCGCGCAGCAGGATCGGCACCTCGACCTCGTCGGAGCGCACCTGCTGCTTGTAGGCCAGCCCGCGGCCGTGGTCGATGACCAGCCGCACGTAGAGGTCGTTCAGCCGCGACTCGATCACCTGCTGGTGGTCGAGCAGCACGGTCCACTCCTGCCGGTTGCGCTCGGCGGTGAGGAACCGGCGCTGCAGCAGGTGCACCAGCACGCGCCGGACCTCCGGGTCGAGCACGCCCCGGTCGCCGGGGAAGAGCTCGTCGGGGTCGTCCTCCATCGCGACGGGCTCGATGAAGGGCGCGTCCTCACGCAGGCCCGCGTCCTCGCCGTCGCGCAGTTCCTCGCCCTCGCGCAGTTCCTCGCCGTCGCGCAGCGTCGCGGTGTCAGTCATGGTCGTGCTCCCTTGCCGTGCGCGCGGTCACCGCGCCGAACGCGAATCGTCTGGTCGTGCCGTCGGGCCGCAGGGCCTCGACGACAGACACCCGGTCGCTCTCGCTCATCCCGTTGCGGTGGGCGATCTCGAGCAGCCCGAGCAGGTCGACCGGGCGGCGGGTCTCGTCCGCGGCGCCCTCGAACGCGTCACCGAGGTCGAACTCGTCGCCGAGCCCCGCCACGTACGCCTCCAGCTCGGCGTAGCGCGGACCGCCCCACGCGCGGGTGTCGGCGTCGACGAACTCCACATCCGTCTGGTCGGCGGCGAGCGGAGCGGGACGGCCGGGCGAGCGCAGGTCGCTGACCGACTGCCGCAGGTGGCGGATCCCGGCGTTCGGGAGGCTGCGCACCGGCGGCACCGGCGCCTCCGGAGACGACGCGCTGGTCCAGGCCTGCAGCCCCGAGATGACGTCGCGCAGCAGCTCGTCGACCTGCCGGTCGCGCACGGGGTCGTGCGTCTTCACCTGCCCGGTGATGACGTGGGAGGCGCGGCGCTGCGCGGTCAGCACCTCCTGCACGCCGAGCTCGATCCGCCGCGCGACCGCCTGCAGCTCGTCGCGCTGCGCGGCGTCCATGAGGCGCGAGAAGGGCAGCGCGAGCAGGTCGTGCAGCTGCTCGGTGAGGGCGTCGATGCGTTCGGGGTCGCCGATCAGGCGCAGCGCGCCGGCGAAGGCGCGGCCCTCCGGCGTCGCCTGCATGACGTGCTGCCCGCGCTCCAGGTACTCGCGCAGCACCTCGCCGGTCGGGCGGACGTCGCGGCGCAGGTCGGCGACCACGTCGCGCTGCATCGCCTTGATCGACTCGGCCACCCGGGTGAAGTCGGCCGGCAGCTCCCTGGCGAGGTGGAGGATGTTCTCGGCCTCCTCGAGCAGCTCCTCGTCGTCGGCCGGCTCGGCGTGCCCCTCCTCGAGCCGCGCGATCTCGGCGTCGAGGGCGTCGCGCTCCAGCCGCAACCGGGCGAGCCGCCGCGCGGGGTCGACCTCGGCGTCGCCCGCGAGCCGCTCCACGGCCTCCAGCAGGGTGCGGACGCGCGAGTTGGAGACGCGGGCACGGCCACCGCCGGTGCGCCCGGTGATCTCGAGCGCGCCCACCGCGTGCGCCGACAGCCGGTAGACCTCGGTGTCGCCCTCGATCTGCGGCAGCAGCCAGCCCGCCCGCACCCACTCGCGGCAGATGTCGCGCGCGGAGCCGGAGGGCAGCCTCCGCTCGTCCTCGTCGTAGCCCGCCGCCCGCAGCTCGTCGAGCACCTCGCCCAGCTCGGCGTGCGCGTCGGCGACGGCGACCGCCGGCCGGTCGGCGGTGAACAGCAGGGACAGCACGGCCACCACGAACGGCGCCGAGCGCCGGTGGAGCAGATGCAGGGTGGGGGTCTTGAACGCGTTCACGGAGCGCACGTACGCCGCCTCCGCGCGCGTATTCGTCATGAGTTCACGATAACCGCTCGCCCCTTCTCCTCCCGCCGCCGTGGTCGTAGCATCGAGGCGTCACCCCGGACCCCGGTGACGGCGATCGCGATCGGCCGACCGGAGGGTGATCACATGCAGTACAGCCTGGCGTGGGCAGCGACGCGGGCGGACGAGGCCGTGGAGGCGCTGGCGCCCGCGTTCTCCAACGTCGAGATCGGCACGGACGACACCCAGCGCTTCCGGGCCGCGGCGGTCGAGACAGGCGACGCGACCGTGGTGCTGGCGTCGACGGAGTGGACGGGGAACGGACGCGGCCGCTCGGACGCCAACACCTTCTACCTGGTGGGCGACGTGTACGCCGGGTCGGTCCGCATCGCCTCCGACGGCGAACCGCTCGACGCGGACCGGGTCGTCCTCGTCCCGCCGCACCCGCTGGAGGCGACCTGGACGGACTCGCACCGCGCCCACACCGTCCGCATCGACCGGTCGGCGGTCGACCGGTACGTGCGCGACGCGCTCGACCCGACGGCGCCTCCCGTCGCCTTCACCGGCGCGAACCCGCTCACCTCCGCCCACGAGACGCTGTGGCGGTCGGTGGAGCGCACCGCCCGCGAAGTCGTCGCCGCGCATCCCGAACTGCTGCACAACGACCTGGTCTGGGACGCGACCGCACGCCAGCTGATCGCGACCATGCTGGCGGTCTTCCCGAACTCGTCCCTGGCGCTGGAGCCGGCAGCGGCGGGCAGGACCCCGCTGCCGGCCTCGGTGCGGCGGGCCATCGCCTTCATGGAGGAGCACGTGACGGACCGCGTCACCGTGGGCGACGTCGCCGCAGCGGCCCGGCTCTCGCCCCGCGGACTGCAGGACTCCTTCCGCCGGCTGCTGGGCCACAGCCCCCTGCACCACCTCCGCCTGCTGCGCCTGGAGGCCGCCCGGAACGCACTCCTCGCCGCCGACCCCACGACCGGTGCGACCGTCACGGCGATCGCAGCACAGTGCGGCTTCGTCCACGCGCCGCGGTTCGCGCAGTCGTACAGGGAGCAGTTCGGGGAGAACCCGCGGGAGACGTTGCATCGGTAGGCGGATGCGTATCGACCCGCCGCACCGTAGAACGCGCGTCCACCTGCGTGCAGGCGGGTCCGGGCGTCATGCCCGGCGGGGTCAGGACTCCGCGCTGAGGGCGATCGTCCCGACGCCGAGCGCGGTGAGGACGCCCGCCGAGATGCGCTCCAGCCAGGTCGTGACCGCGGGACGCTTCAGCCACGCGACCGCGCGACCGGCGAGCAGCGCGACGCCCACGAGATACGCCGATCCGACCACCGCTACGATCACGCCGAGCAGCAGCGTGCTCGGGATGGTGGAGCCGTCGTGCGGCACGAACTGCGGCGCCACGGCCAGGAAGAACAGGCCGACCTTCGGGTTCGTCATGGTCGACAGCATCCCCGCGAGGAAGCCGGAGCGCAGGGAGGTGCGGCGCACCTCCACCTCGAGCCCGGCGGCCGCCCGGCGTCTGCGGCTCGCGACGAAGGCCGCGACGCCGAGGTAGACGAGGTACAGCCCGCCGACGATCTTGAGGACGCGGTACACCTCCGCCGACTGCTCCAGCAGTGCGGCCAGGCCGAACGCCACCGCGACGGACCAGACGATCGAGCCCAGGGCCGTCCCCGCCGCCGCCGAGAGCCCGGCGCCCTGCCGCGACAGGCTGAAGCGCAGCACCAGGAACGTGTCGGGGCCCGGGGTGAGCGCGAGCACGAGGCAGAGGCCGGCGAAGGCGAGGAGGCTGGCGACGGTCATGCGGACAAGTATGCCGCGACCGGCACCGCCCCTTCGGCCTTCAGCCGCTTCATGACGAGCGTGGACGTGAGCCGCTGGACCCCGGGGAGGCGGCCGAGGGTGTGGTCGTAGAGGCGCTGATAGGCGGCCAGGTCGGTCGTCAGCACCCGCAGCATGTAGTCCGGGTCGCCGAAGAGCCGCTCGGCGGCCACGATCTCGGGGATGGCGACCACGGCCTCCTCGAACGCCTCGATCGTCTCGAGGTCGGTGCGGCCGATCGTCGCGAAGACGACGGCCTCGAAGCCCAGCCCGACCGCCTCGGGCGAGAGCACCGCGCGGTAGCCGACGATGGCGCCGTCGCGCTCGAGCTCGCGCACCCGGCGGTGGCAGGCGGAGAGGCTGAGGCCGATGCGAGCGGCGAGGTCGGTGACCGTCAGACGGCCATCGGACTGGAGCTGCGCAAGGATCTCCCGGTCGAGTGCATCCATGCAGGCGATTCTTCCATCGAATCGGCGGTTCGCGGTGAATATCGGGAGCACATTCAGCCGGCTTTCGCGTAGCTTCTTGCGCGAAAGGAGGCCGTGCCGTGGATCTCGCCCTCGTCGCCCAGTTCTGGACCATCGCCCTGCTGCTGGCACTCACCCCAGGCGCCGACTGGGCCTACGCCATCGCGGCCGGCATCCAGACCAGGAACGTGGCCCCCTCCATCCTCGGGATGCTCGCCGGCTACGCCCTCGTCGTCTCGGCGGTGGCGCTGGGTGTCGGCACGCTCGTGACGAAGGTGCCGGGGGCGCTCGCCGCGCTGACGGTCATCGGCGGCGCCTACCTGATCTGGCTCGGCATCCGCACGCTGGCCAGCCGCGCCGGGCCCATCACCGCGGGCGACGCCACCATCGACGGCGTGCCGCTGCGGCGATTCCTGCGCGGCGCCGGCGTGAGCGGGATCAACCCGAAGGGCCTCCTGCTGCTGCTCGCGCTCCTCCCCCAGTTCACCACCCCGCACGCCCTGCCGCCGACGCTGCAGATGTTCGGGCTGGGCGCCATCCACTTGATCAACTGCGCGGTCGTGTATTCGATCGTGGCGCTGCTCGCCAAGCGCATCCTCCGCTCCCGGCCGCGCGCGGCGGTCCTCGTGACGAAGGCGGCGGGCATCGCAATGCTCGGGATCGGGCTCGCGCTGCTCGCGGAGCGGGTGGCGGAAGTCATCGGCCCGCCCGCGGCCGGAGCACTCTCCATCATCTGAGGCAGGAGACGTCCCCGACGCTGGGAGACGCGCCGACTACGGAACCCGCAGCTCAGCCGCGGGATCCCTGTTTGCCGCAATGAGCGACGGGGGAACACTCGCTACGACAGCTGCCGCTATGAGGAGTACGCAGACGGCGATCGAGAAGTACACCGGCGGTGCAGGCGATCGCATGAGTTGCAACACGGCCGTTGAGGCGACCATGCCGAGGACGGCACCTAAGAGCGAGGTGAGACAGCTTTGCAAGGCGATGAGCAGCACGATGAACTTTCGACGAGCACCGAGAGCTCTTCTCCGCCCGAAATCTCGACGTCGCACCATTCTTGCGTGTGGTCACAGTTCCCCCTGTGATTAGTCGAGTTCGTCTTCCGGTGATGAGACATCCGTCAGCGGTTCCCCGGGAATGACGAACCAAAGAACGAAGTAGATGAGGATCGGCAGTCCGACGAGAACGAAAAGCGCGACCAGGAAGAGGAAGCGCACGACGCCGACGTCCCAGCCGATCCATTTGGCCAGCCCAACACACACGCCGAAGATGTATCGACCTCGCTGAGGGCGTTGCAGTCTGGAACTCACGATGATGTGTCCGCTGAATCGCTAGGGATCAGATGCAGACGTTGCTGCCGGACGTGACGCCGCTGGATCCCTTCGCCCTGCCACCGCTGTCGTTCTTGAAGAAGAGCCAATGGTGGACGTCCCAGGAGCTGTACGTCGACGAGTATCCAGGGCTGATGCTGCTGGTTACCGGCCACGATGCACCGAACTGCCACCCGCCGTACAGGGTATGAACGCTTTCAACAAAAGCTCATTCTTCACTCAAATTTCCTTTGTTTCCTCATATATATGAGATTTATCCACCCTAGCCAGTCCAGTCCACCCGCGATGCCCCCTCTTTGCGGGACCCGTCAACCGCCGGCAAGAAGGCCGGTCTAGACCGCAGGATCTCGGCCGGAGCGGCGCCAACCGCCATACTGGGCGGTATGACGGGGACTGAGACGGGAACGGGCGAGAACGGGTTCGTGCGCTTCCTCAAGCGCAAGTGGCTCGCGATCGTGCTGGTGCTGCTCCTGGTGGTCGTGGCGATCCAGAACCTGGTCGGCGGTGACCGGGCGACGGTGTTCGTCCTCTGGGGTCAGGTCGCGATGCCGACGTGGGCGCTCGTGGTCGTGGTGTTCCTGATCGGCGCCGTCGTCGGCTGGATGCTGGCCCGCAACCGCGCGGCCCGGCGCGAGCGCGCTCGGCGCTGACAGGTTGACGGGAGCGGCCCGGCGGAGTTCGTTGGAACCATGATTGCTCTCATCGTGATCCTGCTCGTCATCTGGGCCATCCTCGCGATCCTCGGATTCGCCATCAAAGGCCTGCTGTGGCTCGCCATCCTCGGCATCGTGTTCTTCGTCATCACGCTGATCGTCGGCTGGCTGCGACGGGGGGCCAGCCGGAGCTAGCCTCCGCCCCCGCTCCGCGGGGCTCGCGACGAAGCGGGCGCCTCCGGCTCCGGCCGGGGCGCCCCCGTCGCGTGTGCGTGCGGTATCGCGCTCAGGGCTGCTCGCGATCGAGCGGGCCGCCGCCCGGCTCCTGGCCGGCCGCGGTGTCCTCGTGCTCGACCGGGGTGTCGGAGGGCGCGGGCGCGCCCCACGGCTCCACGCCGCTCGGCGGCTGGGTGGCGTCCGGCTCGTCGGGGAGCGACCCGTCGGGGACGGGGTCGCCGGTCGGCGTGTCGCCGGGGCGCTGGAGATCGTCGCGCTCGTCGTCGCTGCGCTCGTCGTCGCTGGGAGTGAGTTCGTCTGTCATGTCGCCATTCGACGCCGTCGCGACGTCACCCGCTAGGGGTTGACGCCCGATGTGCTGCGCCACGGGCGATCCATTGGACATCCCGGGCGCGGGGCGGTACCTCTGGAGACATGGCCTCCTACGTTCCCGACCCCTCCCGCTACGACGACATGCAGTACCGGCGCACCGGCCGCAGCGGTCTCGACCTCCCGGCGCTGTCGCTCGGGCTCTGGCACAACTTCGGCGACGACCGTCCGTTCGAGACGCAGCGCGCGATCGTGCGCCGCGCCTTCGACCTCGGCATCACGCACTTCGACCTCGCCAACAACTACGGCCCGCCCTACGGCTCGGCCGAGATCAACTTCGGCCGCATCCTCGCGGAGGACCTCGCGCCGTACCGCGACGAGATCGTCGTCTCGTCCAAGGCCGGCTGGGACATGTGGCCCGGCCCGTACGGCCAGGGCGGCGGCAGCCGCAAGTACATGCTCGCGTCGCTCGACCAGTCGCTGCAGCGGCTCGGGCTCGACTACGTCGACATCTTCTACTCGCACCGGCCCGACCCCTCCACCCCGCTGGAGGAGACGATGCAGGCGCTCGACACGGCGGTCCGCAGCGGCAAGGCGCTGTACGTCGGCATCTCGTCGTACGGGCCGGAGGAGACCCGTCGCGCCGCCGAGATCCTGCGCGACCTCGGCACGCCCCTGCTCATCCACCAGCCGTCGTACTCGATGCTCAACCGCTGGATCGAGACGGAGGGGCTGCTCGACACCGTCGACGAGCTCGGCGTCGGGGTCATCGCCTTCACCGCCCTGGCCCAGGGGATGCTCACGGACAAGTACCTGAACGGCATCCCCGAGGGGTCGCGCGCGTCGAAGGGCACCTCGCTCGACAGCGACTGGCTGACGGACGAGGCGGTCGGCCACCTGCGGGCGCTCAACGACATCGCCGCCGCGCGCGGCCAGTCGCTCGCACAGCTCGCGCTGGCGTGGGCGCTGCGCGACCGCCGCGTGACCTCGCTGGTGATCGGCGCGAGCCGCGTCGAGCAGCTGGAGCAGAACGTCGCCGCGCTGGGCAACCTCGACTTCAGCGACGAGGAGCTGGCGGCGATCGACGAGCACGCGGTCGACGCGGGCGTCGACCTGTGGGCGGGTGCCCGCCGCGGCGAGGTCTGAGCCTCCCTCCCGCCTCCCCTGCTTCCCTGCCCCTGCCGAGTCGTGAGTCGTTGCGGGTTCACGCGGCGAGAAGTGACCAGATGTCACGACTCGGCGGGGCGGGCGGAAGCGTGGGTGCGGGCTAGCGGGCGAGCTCGATGAGCACGGTGCGGTGGGTGGAGACGCGGACCCCCGTCGGCTGGAAGCCCAGGTCCTCGAGGTCGTCCAGCCCGTAGGTGTGCTGCTCGCCGTCGATGACGAGCTCGAGCAGCCACACCCGGCGCACCCCGTCGAAGCGCCCGTGCGCGGCCGCGGCCGGCACCGAGTACGCCCGGTCGGCCCAGCCGGTGTTGCGGTCGTACGGGACCCGGAGGGTCACGTCGCGCACCTCCGCGAACCCGCTCGGGTACGTGCGCATCGCGAGCCGCGGACGCTGCGACGGGCGTGCCCGCTCGTCGAAGACGACGGCGTCGCCGGGCTGGGCGTGCGCGGCGACGGCGGCGCTCACCTCCGCCCAATCGCTGTCGTTCTTGGCGTACGGACCGCGCTGCAGGACGTAGACCGGCGCGCAGGCCGCGACCACGACGACGGTGATCGCCGCCGTGGCGACGAGTGCCCGCCGGGGGGAGGCGCGGCCGAGCCTCCGCGCGACGACCAGCACGCCCTTCGCCATCGCGAGCGCGGCGAACGGCGCGGCGAACGTGGAGTACCGGGCCGCGTACAACGGGAACACGAGGTCGGCGAGCACCAGGCCGCCCGTCGGCAGCAGCAGCACGCACAGGGCGACGGTGGTCGCGGACACCGGCGCGACCACGCCCTCCCGCCGCCGGATCCGCCACGCCCGCCACACGGCGAGCGCGGCCGCCAGGATGAGCGCCCAGGCGAGCACGGCGAACCACGGCGTCCAGAACCAGGGCGCCCACAGCAGAGTCGAGTAGTCGAGCGACTGCTGGCCGAGGTAGCGGATCTGCCGGCGTTCCAGGAAGGCCAGCACGATCAGCGGGCTCACCGCGAGCAGGGCCGCCGCGGTGGACACCGCCCACGCCCGCAGCGCCGGCCGGGAGGCGCGCGCGAGCAGCACGATCGCGGCGTGGGCGAGCACGATCGACGCGAAGTACAGGAACACGTACGACCCCGCCGCGAGCCCGGCCCCGTAGAGCACCCAGGCCAGGCGACGTCGCCGCGGCGAGGCGCGGCGACCGCCGCCATCGAGCAGCCACAGCAGGAGGAGGGTCAGCCAGGCGGCGGCCGCGGCCGAGAAGGCGTAGGAGCGCGCCTCCTCCCCCGCATAGGTCAGCCGCGGGAGCACGGTCGCGACGACGCCCGCCACGATCGCGGCGCTCGGCCCGCCGCGCCGGCCCGCGAGCAGCGTCACGGCCGCGACGGCGGCGCCGACCGCGACCGCGCTGGGGAGCCGCAGCGCGAACGGGCTCTCACCGGCGACGCGGATCCAACCGTGCATGCCGAGGTAGTAGACGCCGTGCACCGCATCGACGTGGGCGAGCATGCGGGCGAGGCTGGCCAGCGGGCGCTTCGCCGAGAGAAGGGTGGCGGCCTCGTCGCCCCAGAGCGACGGGATCCAGCTGCCGGCCGCGCACACCACCGCCGCGACGAGCCCGAATGCGACCGCGATGGTCCACGGGCGGACCGCCGCCAGCGGCTCGGCGCGGGTGCGCCGGGCCTGTCCGGTCAGAACGGTCATGGTCACAGCCTCGGACTCGTCGGTGAACGGAAGGGAACGCTCAGCAGCCAACCAGGCGAAGCCGGGCGGCCGCTGGACGGCCGGTATACGTCCTCAGAGGCGGCGCAGGGAAGCGCCGTCTGAGGGGCACGGTACGCCGCGGGCCGGTGCGGTGGCACCGGGCAGGATGGGCGGCGAGGGCCGGGCGCCCGCCGGGCGCGCCTCAACCGGGTCCCCGGGGGGGGGGGGGGGGGGGCCGGGGGCCCCCCCCCCCCCCCCCCGCCGGGGGGGCCCCCGCGCGGGGGGCCCCCCCCGCCCCCCCGCGCGGGGAAGAATCCTGCGCGGTCCTAGGCGTCCTGCGCCTTGACGATGAACTCGACGGCGTCGCCGACGGTCTTGAGGTTCTTGACCTCCTCGTCGGGGATCTTGACGTCGAACTTGTCCTCGGCGTTGACCACGATGGTCATCATCGAGATGGAGTCGATGTCGAGGTCGTCGGTGAACGACTTGTCCAGCTCGACCGTGTCGGTCGCGATGCCGGTCTCGTCGTTGATGAGCTCGGCCAGGCCGGCGAGGACTTCTTCGGTGGACAATGCCATGGTGATATCTCCTTGAGGGGTGTCGTTGTGACCGCTGATCAGTCTAGGGCAGGCCCTAGGGGAGGACGACGACCTGGGCGCCGAAGACGAGCCCGGCGCCGAAGCCGATCTGGAGCGCCAGACCGCCCGAGAGCTCCGGGTTCTCCTGGAGCAGGCGGTGGGTCGCCAGGGGGATGGAGGCGGCGGAGGTGTTGCCCGTCGTCTCGATGTCGCGGGCGATCGCGACGGTCTCCGGCAGCTTGAGCTGCTTGGCGAACTCGTCCACGATCCGCATGTTGGCCTGGTGGGGGATGAAGGCCGCGAGCTGCTCCGGGGCGACGCCGGCGGCGTCCAGCGCCTGCTTGGCGACCTTCGCCATCTCCCACACGGCCCAGCGGAAGACCGTCTGGCCCTCCTGCCGGAGCGTCGGCCACGGCTTCTCGCCGTCGCGGAACTCGGTGAGGGTCCCGTCCATCCCGACCGCGTCGGCCTTGGAGCCGTCGGAGCCCCAGATGGTCTTGGCGATGCCGGGGTACTCGCTCGGGCCGATGACGACCGCGCCGGCGCCGTCGCCCAGCAGGAACGAGATGGTGCGGTCGGTGGGGTCGACGACGTCGGAGAGCTTCTCGGCGCCGACGACGAGCGCGTAGTGCGCGACGCCGGTGCGGATGAGCGCATCCGCCTGGGCCACCGCGTAGGTGTACCCGGCGCAGGCCGCGTTCATGTCGTAGGCCGCGGCCGGGTTCGCGCCGACGCGGTCGGCGAGGACGGCGGCCAGCGACGGCGTCTGCCGCGCGTTCGAGATCGTCGCGACGATGACCGCGTCGATGAGCGCGGGGTCGACGCCCGACTTCTCGATCGCCTCGCGCGATGCCTCGGTCGCGAGGTCGACGGCGAGCAGGTCGTGGCTGGCGCGGGTGCGGGTCACGATGCCGGTGCGCTGACGGATCCACTCGTCGGAGGAGTTGATCGGCCCGACGAGGTCGTCGTTCGGCACGACCAGGTCGCCGCGGGCGGCGCCGATCGAGAGGATGCGGGTGTACTGCGGCCCGTGGGACTGCTGGAGGGTGGGGTGGCTCATGCGGTGGATCTCCTAGGCGGCCTGGTCGATGAGGTCGAAGGCGGCGGGCAGGTCGTCCGGCGTCTTGATGGCGACGCTCGGCACGCCCTTCAGGCCGCGCTTGGCGAGGCCGACCAGCGCACCGGCGGGCGCGACCTCGATGATCCCGGTGACCCCGGCCTCCTGGAACGACTGCATCGTCAGATCCCAGCGGACGGGCGACGACACCTGGCCGACGAGGAGGCGGAGGAACTCCGCCCCGTCGCTCACCAGCGAGCCGTCCTTGTTGGTCCAGAGCGGAAGGGTCGGGTCCTGCGTGCTCAGGGTGGAGGCGAAGCCCTCCAGCACCGGGACCGCCGACGCCATGTAGCGGGTGTGGAACGCGCCGGCGACCTGCAGCGGGATCACCCGCGCGCGGGCCGGCGGGTTGTCTGCCAGCTGGGCCAGCGCGTCGAGCGCGCCGGCGACCACGATCTGCCCGCCACCGTTGTAGTTGGCGGGGGAGAGGCCCAGCTCGTCGAGGCGGGCGAGCAGCTCCGCCTCGTCGGCGCCGATGACGGCGCTCATGCCGGTCGGCGTCTCGGCCGCGGCCCGCGCCATGGCGGCGCCGCGCTCGCGCACGAAGGCGACGGCGTCGGTCTCGGAGAGCACGCCGGCGCCCGCGGCCGCGGTCAGCTCGCCCACCGAGTGCCCGGCGATGCCGCCGACGCGGTCGCGGCGGCCGTCGGCGAACAGCGCCGACAGCGTGAGGAGGCCCGCCGAGACGATGAGCGGCTGGGCCACCGCGGTGTCGCGGATGGTGTCGGCGTCGCTGACCGTGCCGTGCGCGACGAGGTCGATGCCGACCGCATCAGAGATGCCGGTGAGCTGATCGCGGAACGTCGACTCGGTGAGCCAGGGGTCGAGGAAGCCGGGGGTCTGGGAGCCCTGCCCCGGGCATACGATGACGATCACGGGTTCCAGTCTGCCAATCTTCCGCCGCGCGGAGGTGTCGATGTCATACGAAGTTGTGTCGGGAATGACTGTGGAGGTCTACAAGCGGGTCAGCTTCGCCGCTGCGGCTCCGGCTCGCTGATCGAGCCCACGATGAGCGCCGCCTGGAGGATGAGGGCCTCGCGTGCGCCGGTCGCGTCCCAGCCGATCACCTCGGAGACGCGCTTGAGCCGGTAGCGCACCGTGTTGGGGTGCACGAACAGCTCTCGGGCCGTGGCCTCCAGCGACCGGCCGTTGTCGAGGTAGCACCAGAGCGTGGTCAGCAGCTCGGTCGAGTACGCCTGCAGCGGCCGGTAGATGCGGCTGATCAGCGTCGCTCTGGCCAGGCCGTCGCCCGCGAGCGCCCGCTCGGGGAGCAGGTCGTCGGCGTGCACCGGGCGCGGGCAGTTGCGCCACGCCTTCGCCACCGCGAAGCCGGCGAGGGCCGCCTTCGCGCTTTTGGAGGCGTCGACCAGGCTGGGCACCTCGTGGCCGAGCACCAGGTGACCGGAGCCGAAGCCCGGCTCCAGCTGCTGCGCGATCTCCATGAAGCCGACCACCGGGGCCGCGCCGATCGCCTCCTCCGGTGCGTCGGCGCTCGGGAAGGCGCGCCCGATGACGAGCACGAGCCGGCTGCCCTGCACGCCGATGAGCACGTCCGCCGACATGTGCCTGGCCGTGCGGCGCAGCTGGTCGACGTCGAGGAGCTTGGGCGCGGTGCCGACGAGGACGCTCACCTCGCCGTGCCCGTGCCAGCCGAGCGCGGCGATCCGGCTCGGCAGCTCGTCGTCGTACTCGCCGGTCAGGATGCTGTCGACGACCAGCGCCTCCAGGCGGGCGTCCCACAGGCCCCTGGCCTCGGCGGCGCGCGCGTACACGTCGGCCGCGGCGAACGCGATCTCGCGCGAGTACAGGAGGATGGCCTCCCGCAGCTGCTCGCCGCCGCCGTTCTTGACGCGCTCCTCGACCACCTCCACGGTGATCTTGATCAGCTGGAGGGTCTGCTGCAGGCTGACGCTGCGCAGCAGCTCACGGGGAGCCGCGCCGAAGACGTCGGCCGCGATCCAGGGCGTCGAGCGCGGGTCGTCGAACCACGAGATGAACGACGAGATGCCGGCCTGCGCGACCAGCCCGACCGCACTGCGGCGGCCGGGCGGCATGTCGCGGTACCAGGGGAGCGTGTCCTCGAGCTTCTTGAGCGTGGTCGTGGGGGGG
>NZ_JBPGXM010000048.1:0-24067 GCF_056755495.1 Leifsonia sp. KNZ12-8B | reverse complement strand
CCGCCGCCGCCGCACCGCCACGGGGCGGGGCGCGGGGGCGGGGCCGCACGCGCCCGGCGCGCCCGGAACGCCGCGGGCCCCGACCCCCGGCGCCAACCCGGCGCCGGCCGCGGCCGCCCCGGGCGCGCACGACCTCGCGAGCGCCGACCACCCCGCCCACGACCCGCAGAGGAGCAACGCATGAGCGCCGTCACCGCGCCCGCCACGACCGGCTCGGCCGTCTCGGTCACCGGCCTGCGCAAGAGCTACGGGCACAACGAGGTGCTGAAGGGCATCGACCTGACCATCGAGCCCGGCGAGGTGGTATGCATCATCGGGCCGTCCGGCTCCGGCAAGTCGACCCTCCTGCGCAGCCTCAACCTGCTGGAGGCGCCGACCGCCGGCCGCGTGGTCGTCGGCGGCACCGACCTGACCGCCAAGCGCACCGACATCAACGAGGTGCGGCGGCGGGTCGGGATGGTGTTCCAGAGCTTCAACCTCTTCCCGCACATGACCGTGGAACGCAACGTCACCATCGCGCTCGAGCGGGTCGGGCGGGTGTCGCGTCAGGAGGCGCGGCGCATCGCCACCGAGCGGCTGACGGAGGTCGGGCTGGCGCACAAGGCGTCGGCGCGCCCGATCAGCCTGTCCGGCGGCCAGCAGCAGCGCGTCGCGATCGCCCGCGCGCTGGCCATGAACCCCGAGGTCATGCTGTTCGACGAGGTCACCAGCGCGCTCGACCCCGAGCTCGTGAAGGGCGTGCTGAACATCATGACGCAGCTCGCCCAGGGCGGCATGACCATGGTCGTCGTCACGCACGAGATGGGCTTCGCCCGGCAGGTCGCCGACCGCGTCATCTTCATGGACGGCGGCGTGATCGTGGAGGAGGGGGCGCCCGACCGGCTGTTCGGCTCGCCGCAGTCGGACCGGCTGAAGGCGTTCCTGGCGGAGGTGCTCGATTGAACGGGCGCATCCCGGAGCGCGGCAGCATCCCGGAGCCGCAGCTGTGGCCGCAGGCGGCGACCGGTCGTGTCGTGGTCGTCGGACCGAACCCGGCGATGGACCGGCTGGAGGTCGTGGACGAGCTCGTCCCCGGCCAGGTGCACCGCGCCTCCAGCGTCACCGTCCGCGCCGGAGGCAAGTCGTTCATCGTGTCGCGCACGATCCGCCGACGGGAGGTGGACGTGAGCATGTACGGCTTCCTCGGCGGCCCGGTGGGCACGCTGGTGGCCGACGCCTGCGTCGAGCTGGGCATCGACGACCGGCACACCGCGATCGCCGACTCCACCCGCATCACGCCCGTGATCGTGGAGCGCGCGACCGGCCGGTCGACCGTCATCAACGAGGCGGGCCCGCAGATCACGGCGGAGGAGGAGGCGGCGTTCCGCGCTGCCCTGCTGGAGGCCGTGTCGCCCGGCGACCTGCTGGTCTGCACGGGCAGCCTCCCGCCCTCCATCGGTCCCTCCCTCTATGCGGAGCTCGCCGACCACGCCACCGCGACCGGCGCGTACTGCGTGGTCGACGCGAGCGGCGAGCCGCTGCGGGCCGCGCTCGCCGCCGCGCCGTGGGCCGTCAAGTGCAACCGCAGCGAGTTCGCCGCGGCGAACGGGCTGGACGCGGCGGCCGCGGACGACGCGATCGCCGAGCGGATGCTCGCGCAGCTCGACCGCGGCAGCAGCGTCGTCATCGTGACGATGGGAGGCGCTGCCTTCATCGTCGCCGTCGCCGGCGCCTGCTGGCGCGTGACGGTGCCGCCGACCGACGTGGTCAACGCGACCGGTTCCGGCGACACGTTCCTCGGCTGCTTCGCCGCCGCGATCGCCGACGGCGAGGGGCTGGAGACCGCGCTGCGCTACGGCACGGCCGGGGGTGTCCTCAATGCGGCCCAGCTGGAGCCCGGGCTGCAGCCGGGCGCCGACCTCGACGGCATCGCCGCGCAGGTGCGGGTGCTCCCGGAGGCGGCTCCGGCGGTGGTGACAGGATGAGCGGGGGAGCGTTCCTCGGTCTCGACGTCGGCACCACCCGCACCAAGGCCGTGCTGGTCGGTCCGGACGGGCGCGCGCTCGCGACGGCCTCCGCGCCCACCCCGGTCGTCCGCGACCGTTCCGGCGGCGGACGCGACCGACGCGACCCCGTCGCGGTGCTCGACGCACTCGTGGGGCTCATCCGCGACGTCGGCGCGCAGTCCCCGCTCGACGAGGTCGGCGGCGTCTCGCTCGCCTCCGTCGGGGAGGAGCTCGTCTACCTCGACGCGAACGGCCAGGCCACGGGACCTGTGCCGTGCTGGTACGTCGAGCAGCCGGGCTCCGCCGACCCCCTGGCGCCGCCGCACCGGCTCGCAGGCTGGTACGCCCTGCGCGCGCTCGCCGCCGCGGACGACGTGGTGCTCGACCGAGCGGTGTCGTTCACGGACCTCGGCAGCCACCTCCTTCAGCGCCTCACGGACAGCACCGACCCGGCGATGGACCTCTCGCACGCCTCCCGAACGGGCATGCTGTCGCGCGACGCGGTCGCATGGAGCGCCGAGGCCCTGGCAGCGACCGGGGCGGGGCGGCTCACCCCGCCCGCACTCGTCCACAGCGGCGAGGAGCTCGGGAGGCTGTCGCAGGCGGCCGCAGCGCTGACGGGCCTGCCCGCAGGGATCCGCGTCGCCGCGGGCGGCCACGACCACCTCTGCGCCGCCTTCGCCGCGGGAACGCGCGCGACCGGCGACGTCTTCGTGTCTGTCGGAACGTCGGAGTCGCAGCTGCTGCTCACCGCCGAGCCGTGGGAGACGCTCGCCGCGCGCGAGGACGAAGGCGTCGAGGTCGGCTTCTTCGTCGACGGCGTGCACCGGTACGTGCACGCGGCCCAGCCCTCCGGCCGCCGGGTCGCCGACCTGCTGGAGGCCGCGGGCGCCACGTCCGACGACCTCCCTGCTCTGTACGCCCGCATGGAGGCGGGGGCCGCGGACGACGCGCTCGCCGCCTCCCTGCTGACCGAGCTCGCACACCAGGCCGAATCGGCCGCCGCCCTCACCGACCGCCTCGCCGCCGTCGCGCAGACGACGCCGGAGCGCATGCGGGCCGGGGGAGCGCCGGCCGCCTTCGCCCTGTGGCGCCGGCTGCGCGAGGAGCGCGCGCGTGTGCCGCTGGAGTTCGTGCAGACGCCCGAGCTGGCCGGTGTCGGCGCGGCGCTGCTCGCCGCCGGGCGCGGAGCGGAGGTGGCCGCATGACGCTCGCCGCCACCGCCGACCTCGTCGCCTCCGCACGCGCGGCCGGCACGGGCATCGCCGCGCTCAACGTCATCCAGCTGGAGCACGCGCAGGGCATCGTCGCGGCGGCCGAGCAGGTGGGCCGCCCGGTGATCCTGCAGGTCAGCGAGAACGCGCTGCGGTACCACGGCGACGACGTTGCGACGATCGCCGCGGCCCTCCGCTCGCTCGCCTCCCGCTCGACCGCACCGGTGGCCCTCCACCTCGACCATGCGACCGGGTTCGCCCTGTGCCGCGAGGCGGTGGAGGAGGGGTTCGGCTCGTTCATGATCGACGCCTCCGCCGAGCCGTACGACCGCAATCTCGCCCTGACCGCCGAGGCCGCCGCCTGGGGTCACGCCCACGGCGCGTGGGTGGAGGCCGAGCTCGGCGAGGTCGGCGGCAAGGGCGCGCACGTCAGCGGCGCCCGCACCGACGCCGCGGAGGCGGCCGCCTTCGTGCGCGATACCGGCGTCGACGGGCTGGCCGTCGCGATCGGCTCGTCGCACGCGATGGTCGACCGCACGGCGACGCTCGACCTGCCGCTGCTCGACGCGATCAAGGAAGCCGTGCCGGTTCCGCTCGTGCTGCACGGCTCGTCCGGCGTGCCCGACGACACCATCGCTGCCGCCGTCGCGGCCGGCATCACCAAGGTCAACGTCTCCACCCAGCTCAACGCGGCCATGACCGGCGCGATCCGGGAGGCGCTCGCCGCCGCCCCGGCGCTGGTCGACCCGCGGAAGTACCTCGGCCCCGGCCGGGACGCCGTCCGCGACAGAGCCGCCCACTTCCTCACCCTCATCTCGAAAGGACCCCGCACATGACCGCTGCGTCGACGCAGCTCACCACCCGCCCGCTCGGCACCACCGGCTGGGACATCACGACCGTCGGCCTCGGCGCCTTCGCCATCGGCGGCCCCGCCTGGTCGTACGGCTGGGGCGCGCAGGACGACGACGACTCCGTGCGCACCATCCTCGCCGCCGTGGAGGCGGGGGTGAACTGGATCGACACCGCCGCCGTGTACGGCCGCGGCCACTCCGAGCTGATCGTCGGCCGCGCCGTCGCCCAGCTGTCCGAGGCCGAGCGTCCGCTCGTCTTCACCAAGGGCGGCCTGGTCTGGTCGGAGGGCCAGGAGCTCGAGGCGGGCGAGCGCAAGGTCGGCGACCCGGTCAGCCTGCGCCGGGAGGTCGACGACTCGCTGCGCCGCCTGGGCGTCGAGTCCATCGACCTGTACCAGATGCACTGGCCGGCGGAGGACGGCACCCCGCTCGAGGAGTACTGGTCGGCGCTGGTCGACCTGCGCACGGCCGGCAAGGTCCGCGCGATCGGCCTCTCGAACCACGACGTCGACGAGCTGGAGCGCGCGGAGGCGATCGGGCACGTCGACAGCCTGCAGCCGCCGTTCTCGGCGATCTACCGCGACGCCGCCGGCGACGTGATCCCGTGGTGCGACGCCCACGGGACGGGCGTCATCGTGTACAGCCCGATGCAGTCGGGCCTGCTCACCGGCACGATGACCGCCGAGCGCGTCGCGGCCCTCCCGGAGGACGACTGGCGGGCGCGCCACCCCGACTTCCACGAGCACCTGGAGCGCAACCTCGCGGTGGCGGACGCCCTCGCGGCGGTCGCCGGCCGGCACGGCGTGCCGGTCCCGCACGCGGCCATCGCCTGGACGCTCGGCTTCCCCGGTGTGACCGCCGCGATCGTGGGCGCCCGCCGTCCGGACCAGGTCGCCGGCTGGGCGGAGGCGGGCGCGGTCGCGCTGACGGCCGACGACTACGCCGAGGTCGCCGCCGCGATCGAGCGGACCGGAGCCGGCTCGGGCCCCGCGCGGCCCTAGCGGCGAACCGCCGTCCGGCGGGAGGAGGGCGGCGCCGGTTCCGTGGGGGACCGGCGCCGCCTTCTCGCCTGCCATCCCTTCCCCTTCGCCGCCCACGGGAGTAGTCCTGATGCATGGGGGCGGGGACGAAGCGCCGGGCGCGCTGGACGGCGGTGCTGGGCGCGGGCGCGA
Source organism: Leifsonia sp. KNZ12-8B (assembly GCF_056755495.1). Classification (NCBI taxonomy): domain Bacteria; kingdom Bacillati; phylum Actinomycetota; class Actinomycetes; order Micrococcales; family Microbacteriaceae; genus Leifsonia; species Leifsonia sp. KNZ12-8B. Next base: position 18,845 of record NZ_JBPGXM010000048.1, on the reverse strand, counting down.
CGATCCTCTTCGGGGCGGCTGTGATGAATATGCTCACGGCGGCATACGCGGCGCCCGTCGTGGTGGGGCCGGTCAATCCGGTGCGGATCCCGGTGTCCGGCCATCCGGCCAACAGCGACTTCACGATCTTCGTCGAGGGGGATGTCGCCCTCAACGCCGACGAGGTGGAGGGCACGGTCGCCGCCGGCGGCGACCTGCGGTTCGCGTCGAGCTACAACGTCGCGGCGGGAGCCGGGTTCCCTCCGCCCTTCACCGCTCCCGGAGACGCGGCCCCGACCTACCTGTACGTGCGCGGAGGCGTCGACTTCAGCACCGGTCCGACCAACGTGCTCCGCGTCCTGAACGGCGGCTACGCGAAGATCGGCGACACCGGCACGTACACCGCGCTCGACCGCGATCAGAACGACGCGCTCGTCAACTACAACATCGTGGCGCCCGGCGGCGCGTACGGCGGCGTCCCGCGGATCGAGGGCACCACCACAGAGACCCCGGCGCAGGTCGCCGCCCCGGTCGGCACGGATCTCGTCGACATCGACGGCGCCTTCGCCGCCTACCGCGACCTCTCGGCGCAGCTCGCGCTGTGCCCGGTGACCGTGACGCTGACGGACGACCAGGGCGATCCGATCGGCTCGCCGATCGCGCCGGGAGCGCGGGCCCACATCTCGCTCGCCGGCGGCGTCACCAACGTGCTCACCATCTCCGCGACCGACCTCGAGGCCCTCGGGGAGCTCGTCTTCGACACCCCGCCGACCGCCTCCACCCCGCTCGTCGTCAACGTCACCGGGCCGAGCTTCACCGGAAGCTTCCCGAACCAGCCCGGCATCGCCGGCGCGCAGGCGTTCTTCCTGCTCTGGAACTTCCCCGACGCGACGTCGGTCACCGTCACCGGGGGCGACAGCCTCGAGGGCACGATCTATGCGCCGGACGCCGCCGTCAACTGGCAGGTCACGCAGAACATCGAGGGCAACGTCATCGCGGCCGGCTTCATCCACGGCGTACCGGCGACCGGAGGGGCCACCCCGCGCGAGGTGCACAGCTTCCCGTTCGGGACCACCGTCACGTGCACCTACGACGACGGCACCACGCCGACGCCCACTCCGACGCTGACGCCGACTCTCCCGCCGAGCGCGACGCCGACCCCGTCCCCGACCCCCAGCGTGACCGCGACCCCGACGCCGACCACGACCCCGACCACGGCCGTCCCAGCCCCGACCACGTCACCGACGCAGCCCGCGACCGACCTCGCTTCGGGCGCCGGAGGCCCGAGCGGCGACCCGGCCGCCGACCCGCTCGCCGCCACCGGGAGCACGGCGGCGGGCAGGTGGCTCGGCACCGGTGCGCTGGCCGCGGCGGCGATCGTCGCCGGCAGCGTCGCTCTCCTCCTGCGTGGGCGCCGCCGCCGGTCCTAGACTCGTGCCGTGTCCGACGGAGTCCCGGCGCTGAGCGACGCGCTGTTCGAGGTGTTCGGGGGCGGCAGCTGGGTCTTCCTGCCCGCCATGCCCGCGCGGGCGCTCGCGGCCGAGCTCGAGGCCGACATCCTCGACGAGCAGTTCTCGTGGTGCGAGAACCCGCACCTGGGCGAGGGGGCCGGGCTGCTCGTGCTCACCGTGCCGATGAACGGGTGGATGCTGCTGCACGGCGCGAGCGAGACCGTCGGAGGGGCGTCGGCCCTCCTGAGCGAGCACCGGGACGTGTACCGCGCCATGATCGACGTGCGGCTGCCCGCGATGTCGTGGTCGTTCCTCGAACGCGGGATGCCGACCCGCACGGTGTCGCTGGAGCTCGGTGACGACGGCGACCTGGTGACCCGCACCTCCGGCCATCCGCTGCCGTTCGAGGCCGACGGGATCGGCGCGCCCGTCGCCCCGTCCGGGCTCGACTCCTTCTTCTACCCGGTCGCGATCCTGGGCGAGCACGGCGTCTCGCTGCAGGACCTCGAGCGCGCGCTCGACCTCCCGAGCGTCACTCTGCAGCTCTGACGCCGTAGCGCAGGAACACGGTCCCGTCCTCGAAGCCCCGCTGCTCCCGCAGGTCGTAGCGCTGCAGCGTGTCGCGGGGGAGGGCCGGCGTGCCGCCGCCGACCGACACCGGCACGAGGTACAGCTGCACCTCCTCCACGAGTCCCGCGGCGAACGCGTGCGCCGCCAGGGTCGGGCCGCCGATCGACACGTCGCCGGGGCTGCGGTCCACCAGCCGCCGCACCTCGTCCGCGTGGAAGGCCGACTCAAGCCGCGTTCGCGGCGTCGTGATCTCGGGGTGGGTCCCCGAGTACACGATCTTGTCGGCGTCGCGCCAGATCCACGCGTACTCGGCCATCACCTCCGGATCGCCCGGTCGTGGCAGGTCCTGCCAGGCGCGCATGACCTCGTACATGCGGAGGCCGTAGAGGTACGTCCCGATCGAGCGCTCCTCGGCGTTGACGTGCGCGTGCACCTCCGCCGAGGGCGCCGCCCAGTCGAAGGCGCCGCTCGCGTCGTTGATGTAGCCGTCGAGCGAGCAGATGGCGGAGAACACGAGGCGGCCCATGGGCCGCACTGTACTGTCAGCGGCCGAGGCCGGGGAAGAGCGCGGCCAGCGCGTGCAGCTCCGAGCCGAAGATCAGCGGCACGACCATGTCGAGCACGAGGCCGATCCCGACCGTGAGCGCCGCAGCGCCGGCCGCGACGACGACGAGGATCAGGAACAGCCGGAGATAGGCGTTCTGCGCGACCGCGGCGAGCGTCCCCCGCGCCCGGTCCGTGGTGATGCGCTGCGCCGTGAGGCGCTGGTCCAGTGTCGTCATCTTCTCTTCCTTCCCCCGCGCCCGGCCCCCCGGCCGGGCATGACCCAGTCAACCGGGGCGGCGGGCGCGCGGCATCAGCCGCAGGTCGTCCGCCGGTCATCCCCCGGTATGATCCGGGCGCGCAGTCAGGAGGCGCGAGGGAGGATCAGGAGGCGCGCACGGCCGCGGCGATGATCGCGTGGAGGCTGCCGCGCAGGCCCTCGAGTTCGTCCAACGGCAGGCCGAGCCGCTCGACGATCCGGGGCGGGATGGTCTCGGCCTCCGCCCGCAGCGCGCGTCCGGCGGCGGTGAGCCGCACCTCCAGCGCCCGCTCGTCGGCGGTGCTGCGCTTGCGCTCGATGTACCCCGTCGCCTCCAGTCGCTTGAGCAGCGGCGAGAGGGTGGCCGGCTCGAGCTGGAGGGCGTCGCTGAGGTCCTTCACCGACCGCGGCTCGCGCTCCCACAGCGCCAGCATCACGAGGTACTGCGGGTGCGTCAGCCCGAGCGGCTCGAGCACGGGCCGGTACAGCGCGATGACGCTTCGCGCGGCGACCGCTAGACCGAAGCACACCTGGTTCTCGAGCGCCAGCAGGTCTGCGGCCGGGGCCGCGGCCGGGGCCGGCGGGGTCTCAGTAGTCATCGGTCCGCCGCTGCTCGATGCGCTCGCCGGTGGCGGGGTCGATCGTGTCGCGACGGGTGACCGTCGTCGAGCGCCTGCGCAGCGCGAAGACGAGCGAGATGACGAAGACGACGAGGCCGGCACCCATCAGGATGTACCCCGTGAGCTTCAGATCGATCCAGCTCACCTCCACGTTCAGGGCGAAGGCCAGGATCAACCCGACGACGAAGAGGAAGATGCCGCTGCCGATTCCCATGTCCCGCGCTCCTTCGGTCGTGGCGTCAGGCTACTCCGCGGTCACTCCGCGCGCGAGAACTCCGAGGCCCTGGCGACCTGCTCGGGCGTGAGGGAGACGCCGGTGTAGCGCTCGAACTGGCGCGCGGCCTGGAGGGCGATGACCTCGGCCCCGGTGATCAGGGCCTTGCCCGCCGCGCGGCCGGCAGCGACGAGCGGCGTCTCGGAGGGGAAGGCGACGACGTCGAACACCGTCGTCGCGGCCTCGATCTGCTCCGGCGTGAACGCGAGCGCCTGCTCGTCGGCGCCGCGCATCCCGAGCGGGGTGACGTTGACCACCATGTCGTAGCCGGCCGCGTCCTCCTCGGCGACCCAGCCGTAGCCGTAGCGCTCCGCCAGGGCCGGGCCGGCCTCCGCATTGCGCGCGACGATCGTGAGGTTCTCGAAGCCGACGCCGCGGAAGGCGGCGACGACGGCCTTCGCCATCCCGCCCGAACCGCGCAGCAGCACGCGCTGGCCGGTGTCCACCCGGTGCTGGCCGAGCAGCATCGCGACGGCCTCGTAGTCGGTGTTGGAGGCGGTGAGGAACCCGTCCTCGTTGACCACCGTGTTCACGGACTCGATGGCGGCGGCGGACGGCTCCAGGCTGTCCACCAGCGGGATGATCGCCTCCTTGAACGGCATGGAGACCGAGCACCCCCGGATGCCGAGCGCCCGGATGCCGCGCACGGCGCCCTCCAGATCGTCGGTGGTGAACGCCTTGTACATGAAGTTGAGCCCGAGCTCGTCGTACAGGAAGTTGTGGAAGCGGGTGCCGATGTTGCTGGGACGGGCGGCGAGCGAGATGCAGACCTGCATGTCCTTGTTCAGGATGGGCATGCCGCCATTCTCGCAGCACCCGGCCGGCGTGAGGCGTGCACCGAACGGTCGTCCCCCATCGGTGTTACGTTCACAGCTTGACTACAAGGCGGCCATCCCTCACGCTTGTGGTCATGACCGCCACTCCGGGGCTCCTCGCTCGTGGCGCTCGCAATCCGGGGTCGCAGGGTGCGCTCAGGCACCTGAACCAGGAGCGGCTCGTCGAGTTCCTCCTCGCCAACGGTCCGTCGACCCAGGCTGAGCTGGCGCGCGGCACGGGCCTGTCCACCGCCACCGTCTCGAACATCGTGCGGGACATGGCCGCGAAGGGCGTCGTCTCCACCTCTCCGGTCACCTCCAGCGGCCGCCGCGCCCTGCTCGTGCAGCTCGCCGACACCGGCGACATCGCCGTCGGCGCCGACTTCGGGCGCCGCCACGTGCGGATCGTGCTCTCCACCCTCGGTTACCAGGTGCTGGCGGAGGAGGCGCTCGCCCTCCCGCTCGGCTACGACGTCCCCGGTGCGCTCGCCGAGGCCTCCGCACTGCTCGACCGCATGCTCGCCGACGGCGGCTACGACCGCGAGTCGGTGCTGGCGGTCGGCATCGGCATCCCTGGCCCCATCGACAGGAGGACGGGCACCGTGCTGCAGGGCGCCATCCTCCCCGAGTGGGTCGGCGTGAACCTGCGCGACCTCGAGAACGCCTTCCGCTTCCCGGTCGTCATCGACAACGACGCCAACCTGGGCGCGCTCGCCGAGGTGACCTGGGGTGCCAATCGCGGTGCCAGGAACATCATCTTCGTCAAGATCGGCTCCGGGATCGGCGCCGGCCTCATCCTCAACGGCCAGCCCTACTACGGGTACCTCGGCGTCACCGGCGAGCTGGGCCACACGCCCGTCGTCGACCAGGGCGTGATCTGCCGCTGCGGCAACCGCGGCTGCCTCGAGACCGTCGCCTCCACCTCCGTCATGCTGGAGTCGCTGAGCCGCAGCACGCACGGGCCGGCGTCGACCGCCGACCTGCTCCGCCGCGGCCGGGACCGCGACCCGGCCGCCCTGCGCGTGATCGGCGACGCGGGCGCGGCGATCGGCCAGGCCATCGGCAACATCGCGAACGTCATCAATCCCGAGCTGGTCATCATCGGGGGTCCGCTGGTCGGTCTGGGGGAGGCTCTGCTCGAGCCGATCCGCCGCGGACTGCAGCACAACGCCATCCCGATCGTGGCCGCGACCACCACCGTGAACGTCTCGTCGCTGGACGAGCGGGCGGAGTCGCTCGGGGCCGCCGCGCTGGTCATCCAGAACGCGCTCGCCGACGCGGAATAACCTCTTTCCGCCCCCGCGCGTGCCGGGCGGTCGAGGGAGTATCGTGTGCACACGCCGAGGCCGTTACCGCATTGTTGTCTTCACTATTTGACGCCAAGACGAAACATAGCGTTTACTACTTAGGCACAAGCAACAGAGACAGAGCAACGACGCAAGGAGCGACGATGTCGTCGAACGCAGTCATCCTTCAGATGCGCGCGATCACCAAGGAGTTCCCCGGGGTGAAGGCGCTCGAGGATGTCTCCCTCACCGTGCACGCCAACGAGATCCACGCGATCTGCGGCGAGAACGGCGCGGGGAAGTCCACCCTGATGAAGGTGCTGTCGGGTGTGTACCCGTACGGCACCTACAGCGGTGACATCGTCTACCAGGGCGAGGTCATGCGCTTCAAGGACATCAAGTCCAGCGAGTCGCAGGGCATCGTCATCATCCATCAAGAGCTCGCGCTCATCCCCGAGCTCTCGATCACCGAGAACATCTTCCTCGGCAACGAGCCCGGCCGCGGCGGCATCATCGACTGGCAGGACGCCAAGGTGCGCGCCGTCGAGCTGCTCGCGCGCGTCGGCCTCAGCGACGACCCCGACACCCAGATCAAGAACATCGGCGTCGGCAAGCAGCAGCTGGTCGAGATCGCCAAGGCGCTCAACAAGAACGTCAAGCTGCTCATCCTCGACGAGCCGACCGCCGCCCTCAACGAGGCGGAGTCGCAGCACCTGCTCGACCTCATCGTCGGCCTCAAGCACAAGGGCGTCAGCTCCATCATCATCAGCCACAAGCTCAACGAGATCGAGCAGGTGGCCGACGAGATCACGATCATCCGCGACGGCCGCGCCATCGAGACGCTCAACGTGCAGGCCGACGGCGTCGATGAGGACCGCATCATCCGCGGCATGGTCGGCCGCACGCTCGAGAGCCGCTTCCCGGAGCGCACGCCCCACATCGGCGAGACCTTCTTCGAGGTCCGCAACTGGGTCGTGCAGCACCCGCAGATCCCGGAGCGCCTGGTCGTCAAGAACTCCAGCTTCACCGTCCGCCGCGGCGAGATCGTCGGCTTCGCGGGCCTCATGGGCGCCGGCCGCACCGAGCTCGCGATGAGCGTCTTCGGCCGCTCGTACGGCACCTGGGTCTCCGGCGAGATCTACAAGGACGGCAAGGAGATCCAGGTCCGCAACGTCTCCGAGGCCATCGACAACGGCATGGCCTACGTGAGCGAGGACCGCAAGGTGCTCGGTCTCAACCTCCTCGACGACATCAAGCAGTCGATCGTCGCCGCCAAGCTCAAGAAGATCGCGAAGCGCGGCGTCGTCGACGACCTGCAGGAGTACGCGGTCGCCGACGAGTACCGGCAGAAGCTGCGCATCCGCACGCCCGACGTCGACCGCGGCGTCTCCACGCTCTCCGGCGGCAACCAGCAGAAGGTCGTGCTGGCGAAGTGGATGTTCACCGACCCCGACCTGCTGATCCTCGACGAGCCGACCCGCGGCATCGACGTGGGTGCCAAGTTCGAGATCTACGGCATCATCCAGGCCCTGGCCGCGCAGGGCAAGGGCGTGATCGTGATCTCGTCCGAGCTGCCTGAGCTGCTCGGCATCTCCGACCGCATCTACACGATCTTCGAGGGGCAGATCACCAATGAGCTGCCCATCTCGGAGGCGACCCCCGAGACACTCCTGAAGAGCATGACTTCCGCAAAGAAGAGGGTGACCCAGTAATCATGACCACACAGATCGCTGAGAAGAAGAAGTCCGGAGGCATCCGCGACCTCGGCAAGATGTTCGGCGGCGGGCAGTCCACGGGCCGCCAGTTCGGCATCCTGGGCGCCCTCGTCGTCATCGTCGTCCTGTTCGAGATCCTCACGGGCGGCAAGACCCTCGAGCCGGTGAACCTCATCAACCTGGTCAACCAGAACGTGTACGTCCTCGTTCTGGCGATCGGCATGGTGATGGTCATCATCGCCGGCCACATCGACCTGTCGGTCGGCTCGGTCGCCGCGGTGGTCGGCATCATCGTCGCCAAGTCGATGACCGACTGGAACCTCCCCTGGCCGCTCGCGATCGTGCTCGGCCTCATCATCGGTGTCCTCATCGGCGCCTGGCAGGGCTGGTGGGTCGCCTACGTCGGCGTCCCGGCGTTCATCGTCACCCTGGCCGGCATGCTCATCTTCCGCGGCCTCAACCAGTTGATCGGCAACGCGAACACCATCCCGGTGCCGGACGGCTTCACGTACATCGGCGGCGGCTTCCTGCCCGAGTGGGGCCCGAACACCGGCTACAACAACTCCACCCTGCTGCTCGGCATCATCATCGCGGTCGTCATCACGTGGCTCGAGATCCGGACCCGCCAGAAGCAGACCAAGATGGGCTCCGAGAAGGCGCCGCTCTGGGTGAGCGTGTTCAAGGTCGTCATCCTCGACGCCATCGTGCTGTACTTCACGATGCTGTTCGCGAGCGGCCGCGTCGGCACCTCGTTCCCGGTCGCGGGCATCATCCTCGGCGTCCTGGTCATCCTGTACTCGTTCATCACCCGCAACACGATCTTCGGCCGCCACATCTACGCGGTCGGCGGCAACTCGCACGCCGCGGAGCTGTCGGGCGTCAAGATCCGCCGGATCAACTTCTTCGTGATGATGAACATGTCGGTGCTCGCCGCGCTGGCCGGCATGATCGCCGTCGCCCGCTCGGTCTCGTCCGGTCCGCAGGACGGCCTCAACTGGGAGCTCGACGCCATCGCCGCAGTCTTCATCGGTGGCGCCGCCGTCTCCGGCGGCATCGGAACCGTCGCCGGCTCCATCATCGGTGGTCTGGTCATCGCGGTCCTGAACAACGGCCTGCAGCTGCTCGGCGTCACCAGCGACAAGGTCCAGATCATCAAGGGCCTCGTCCTCCTCATCGCCGTCGGTGTGGACGTCTACTCCAAGCGCCGCGGCGGCCCGTCGCTGATCGGCAGGATGTTCAACCGCGACAAGGGCCAGCGCGCCGACGCCGCGGGCGAGGAGCAGCCGTCGGTCGTGCCGACCGGCGAGCCCGCCGAGGACTCCTCGCGCTCGCTGACCTCCTGAGTCTTTTCTCCGTTACACCCGATTCCTGCACCATCCAACACACAGAAAGTAGATTGCAATGCGCAAAATCGCACTCGCGACAGTGGCCGTCGCAGCTGCCGCCGCGCTCACCCTCACGGGCTGCTCCGGCGGTGGCCGTGGCTCCAGCGGTGACTCGACCGCTGCGGGCTTCGACAAGGGCGCCACGATCGGCGTCGCCCTCCCGACCAAGACGTCGGAGAACTGGGTGCTCGCCGGTGACCTCTTCACCAACGGCCTGAAGGACGCCGGCTTCAAGGGCGACGTCCAGTACGCCGGTGCCTCTGGCGCAGTCGCCGACCAGCAGTCGCAGATCCAGTCGATGATCACCAACGGCGCCAAGGTCGTCATCATCGGCGCCGTCGACGGCGGCCAGCTCGCCGCGCAGGCCAAGGCGGCCCACGACGCGGGCGCCACGGTCATCGCCTACGACCGTCTGATCCTCAACACCAACGACGTCGACTACTACGTCGCGTACGACAACGAGAAGGTCGGCGAGCTGCAGGGCCAGGCCCTCCTCGACGGCATGAAGGCCAAGTTCCCGGACAAGAAGAACTTCAACATCGAGCTGTTCTCCGGTTCGCCGGACGACGCCAACTCGGCCGTCTTCTTCAACGGTGCGATGAAGGTCCTCCAGCCGAAGATCGACGACGGCACCCTCAAGGTCGTCTCGGGCCAGACCGACATCAAGCAGACCGCCACCCAGGGCTGGCTGCCGGCGAACGCGCAGACCCGCATGGACAACCTGCTCGCCGCCAACTACGGCTCCACCGAGCTCGACGGCGTCCTGTCGCCGAACGACACCCTGGCCCGCGCCATCATCACCTCGGTGAAGGGCGCAGGCAAGCCGGTCCCGATCGTCACCGGTCAGGACTCGGAGGCCGAGTCGGTCAAGTCCATCATGGCGGGCGAGCAGTACTCGACCATCAACAAGGACACCCGCAACCTGGTGAAGCAGGCGATCGAGATGGTCAAGGCTCTCCAGAAGGGCGACAAGCCGGAGATCAACGACGACAAGTCGTACGACAACGGCAAGAAGGTCGTCCCGTCGTTCCTCCTCCCGCCGGTCATCGTGACCAAGGAGAACGCGGCCGAGGCGTACGCCAACGACCCGACCCTGGAGCCGCTCACCAAGTAGTCAGCCGCTCTCGGCCCCCACGGGCCCGAACGACGCGAAGGCCGGACCCTGACGGGTCCGGCCTTCGTGCTTCCCCCGATCCGAATCCCCCGATCGGATCCCCCAATGGGCCGAAGCTCTCGCCAGGCTAGGCGAGGAGCGCGGGGTGCTGCATCGGGGCTGTCACGGATTCCGGTGACCGTGCCAACTCGTACCGGACGGTCTGTTTTGTGCGGCGGTCACCGATCAGAGCTGGCGCAGCCGCTCGCTGAGCCGGGCGATGAAATCGTCGATCAGGGTGATGGTCGCGCGGCCGTCGCGGGCGCGCGCGTGGTCGAGCAGCTCGGCGGTGAAGGCCTCCAGCCGTTCGACGTCGACACGCCCCTTCAGCTTGCGGCCCACCCGCCGCAGCTGCGGGATGACGTTGCTGAGCGCGCGCTGCCGGACCGAGTTGCCCTCGATCTGCGCGAAGGTCACCACGAGGTGCTGGAAGACCGTGACGTACCGGACGATGTCGTCCTGTCGCGCGGCGTCGAGCAGCGACTCCACGATCTCGGCCACGAGCGCGTCGTCGTCGGCCTCCCACACGGCGTAACCGCGCAGGGCGGCGCCGCCCCAGAGGTCGCCGGCCACCTGCAGCGCGTCGATGATGCCGTCGACGTCGAGCGGCGCGACGCGGGTGTAGCGGTTGCGCTCCATCTCGACCAGGCCCTGCTCCATGAGACGGTCCAGGGCGTGCCGGATGGGCGTGCGCGAGATGCCGAGCCATTCGGCGAGTTCGGGATCCCGCAGGCGCTCGCCGGGCTCCAGGGTCCCCTCCATGATGGCGGCCTCGATGCGGACGTAGGCCTCCTGCGAGAGCGAGACGCGCGCGACGTGGTCGGTGGGCATGGGCATGGGCAGTCTCCTCCTGGCTGTTGTCCAGCCAGGATACCTCACGCTAAACTGCTTGAATATCACACACTTCACCCCCATTTCGCGGGATGCCTGCCTCCGCCCGCACGAAGGACTGCGCATGACCATCGACTCCGTCCAGACCGGGCCCGGCGCGCTGTCGCTCGCCGCGAGGGCCGTGGTCGCCGCCGACCGCCGGCTGCTCCGCAACGACGTGTACGAGCTGCTGCTCGACCACATCCTCAACGGCGCCTTCCGGCCGGGGGAGCGGTTGAAGGACGCCGAGCTCACCGCCTGGCTCGGGGTCTCGCGCACCCCGGTGCGCGAGGCGCTCAGCCGGCTCGTGTCGGTCGGCCTCGTGCAGACCGCTCCCAACCGCTACACGATCGTCGCCCCGCTCGTCGGGGCGGAGGTGGTGGGGGCCGTCGCCGTGCTCCGCCGGCTGTACCCGGACGCGATCCGGCAGGGCATCCACCGGCCGGGAGCCGACGACGAGGTCCGGCTCCAGGTGCTGGCCGCGCGGCTGCAACGCGGAGAGACCGAACCGGTCGGGGCCTTCCGCACCGGCCTGTCGATCCTGCTCGACCGGCTCGAGAACCAGGTCCTGGCCGAGACGGTCGAGGCGGTCCAGCTCCGGATGCTCCGCTATCTGGCGCTCGACCCGGCCGGTGCCGGCCTCCTGAGCCGTGAGCGCGTCGATGAGCTGATCGGCGCGATCGCCGAGGGCGACGACCGGGCCGTCGCGCTCGTCGACGACCTGCTGGAGGTGTCGGAGCGGTCGCTGAGCGCGCCTCGCTGACCGCGCCTCGCTGAGCGCGGCACGTCAGCGCCCGAGCAGGAACTCTCGGAGCAGCGGCGCGACAACTTCGTCCGGAACCGCATGCCCCTGACCGGGCACGGTGTGCGTGACGACCTGCGGCAGCCGGGCCGCCGTCGTCGAGACGGCCGCCGCCATCCACGGCGAGCTCGCGCCCCCGACGAGGAGGAGCACCGGACCGCCGACCTCCGCCAGCCGCTCCGGAGGCGCGCCCTCGGTGAGCGCGAAGTCGTACGGCAGCGTCGGGGCGAGGCTCACCATCCCGTTCCACCAGGGCTGCGCGCGGGCGGCGTCGACATCCATCCCGACGTTCGCGAGGAACAGCGCAGCCGCCGTGTCCGGGTCGCCCGCGGCGAGGGCCGCGTCGACCTTCGCGGGGGTCGGGTTCTGCCCGCCGCCGTCCGGCGCGTATGGCGGCTCGTACGCGGCGACGCGGGTGTCGTACGGGAGGGCCGCCGCGGTCTCCAAGGCGAGGGCGCCGCCGGAGGAGTGGCCGTACAGCATGGCTGTGCCGCCGATCGCCTCGATCACGGCGCGGACGTCCGCGACTTCGCGCGCGATCGCCGCCTCCGCGTCGGAGGTGTCGGCCAGGCGGAGCCCGCCCGCACCCTCCACCGCGGCGGCGTCGTCGCTGTCGCCGCGTCCGCGCCGGTCGACCGTGACCACCGTGAAGTCGTCGGCCAGCAGGCGTGCCAGCCCGGCTGCCGAGGCGCGCGTGTTGAAGGCGCCGCCGAGCAGGACGAGGGCCCGCCCGTCGCCGCTGCGCTCGAACGCGATCCTGGTGCCGTCGGCGCTGGTCGTGGTCTCGGTCGTCGTCATCGTCGTCCCTTCGTCGCGGGGGTCCCGGCCTCCGCCGCTGGCTTCATGCTCCCGCCGCCGGGGCCGCGCCGCAATGCCGCGCGGTAGAAGCGGACGAGCTCTGCGGCGGAGGGGCGGGCGCTCGCCATCGCCGCGGGGTCCGCCCGCCTCGCCGCCATGTGGTGCCGCCACGACTCCGCGGCGCAGCGGTGATCCCAGCCGGCGGCGGCAGCGGCCTCCAGTGTCCGGCACCACCCGATGAGCTCACGGCCGGCGGAGGTGGGCGCCCACGTCACGACGCGGAACCAGACGTCGGGCCGGTTCGGGTCGCCGAACGCGAAGCGGCGGACGACGGCGTACGGCGTGCCGGCCGCGCCCTGGCGCAGCAGCCACTCGGTGGGCTGCGCATTCGCCACCGGGTGCCAGTTCGCGCTCACGTCGAAACCCTACGGAGCGCCGCCGACACCTCCGCGAGTCGTGAGTGGATGCGGGTTCAGCGGCCGAGAAGCGAGCTCATGTCACGACTCGCGGGCGTCACGTGAGCAGGCGGATCAGTGCCGCCACCACCGCGGCGGCCGGGACCACGATGATGAACGGCACCCGCAGGGCGTAGAGCCCGGCCGCGATCGCGACCGCGGGAAGGCGCGCGTCGAGCTCCAGCGCCTGTCCGGCGCCGAACGTCTGCACGCAGATCAGCGCCGCCAGCAGCGCCGCCGTCAGCAGGTCGCTGACCCGGGCGACCGTGGGGTGGTCGAGCGCCTTCGGCGGCACCAGCCAGCCGGCCGCCTTCAGTGCGAGCACGGCGATCGAGCCGAGCAGGATGATGTGCCAGGTGGTCACGGCTCCACCTCCCGCTCCATCGGGATGGCCTCGGGATGCGGAGGGTCGTCGCGCCTCCCGAACAGGTCCAGCACACCGACGACGATCGCGACGACCGCCGCCGCCAGCACCGGGAGGCCCGGCATGAGGAACGGCGTCAGCAGCGTGGCGACGAAGCCGGCCGCGACCGCGACCGCCTGGGTCTGCCGCGCCTTCAGCCGCGGCCAGAGCAGACCGAGGAACGCGGCCGCCGCGGCGGCGTCGAGGCCGTACGCGCGCACGTCGCCGATCAGGTTGCCGAGCAGTGCTCCGGCGAGCGTCATCAGATTCCAGCCGATGTAGACCACCAGGCCGGTGACCCAGAAGCCGATCCGCTGCGCCCGCGGCTCGGTCTGCGCGGTCGCGACGGCGGTCGACTCGTCGATCGTCAGCTGGACCGCGGCGCTGCGGCGCCAGAATCCGCGCCCGATGACCCGCGAGAGGCGCAGCGCGTAGAAGGAGTTGCGCACACCGAGCAGGGCCGCGCTCGCGATGGCGGTCCCTCCCGCAGCGACGCCGCCCGACGCGAGCACGCCGATCAGCGCGAACTGCGATCCGCCGCTGAACATCACGAGGCTGAGCACGCACGCCTGCCACACATCCAGCCCCGAGGCGGTCGCCAGCGCTCCGAACGAGATGCCGTACGCGGCGGTCGCGATGCCGACCGCCCAGCCGGAGCGGGAGGCGGTGCGCTCCTCCGGTGTCACCGGAGCAGCCGGTCGATCAGCTCGTCCGCGGTCGTGTCGTCGAGCGTCCAGGGCAGGAAGATCACCCGGTAGATGATGGGCGCGATGACGACGTCGATGATCTCGTCGGCGGTGATGGTCGACTCGGGGTGCCGCGCGAGCAGCATCCCGGCCTCCGTCCGGCGGTCGCGCAGGCAGTCGGACTGACGCTCGCCGGCGGCGGAGGCGCCCCCGCGCAGCAGGGCCGCGTTGACCGGCTTGCGGTAGTGCTCGACCAGTTCGCGCGCCCAGCTGACGAGGTCGTCGCGCAGATCGTCGTGCTCGGGGAGGCTGCGGGCCGGGTCGAGCCGGTAGGTCGCGATGTCGTTGATGAGGGTCGGGAGGTCTCCCCAACGCCGGTAGATGCTGGTCGGGTTCACGCCGGCGCGCTCGGCGATCATCGGCACGGTGACGCGGTCGCTGCCCTTCTCGCGCACGAGTTCTTCGACGGCCTTGCGCACGTTGTGGATGACCGCGGCACTGCGTCCGCCCGTCCTCTTCGACGGGGTGGTCTCTGTGTCCATGGGAATCATGTTAAAGCAAAAACCGTTGCTTTTGGTGCCGGACGGGTTCTATAGTCGCCCTTAACGCAATCAGATTTGCTTTAAGGAGCCCTCATGACCGCTCTGGCCGACCCCGCGGCCCGCCCCCGCCTCTCGTCGGGCGCCGCCTTCGCCGGCACCTCCGCCGCCTTCGTCGCGGTGGCCCTCGCCGTCGGCGCCCCGAGCCCGCTCTTCGTGCTGTACCAGCAGGAGTGGGGCTTCGCGTCGTGGCTGCTGACCGTCGCGTTCGCCATCTACGCCGTCACCCTCCTCGTGACCCTGCTGGTGGCGGGGTCGCTCTCCGACCACATCGGGCGCCGGCCGGTGCTCGTCGGCGCGCTGCTGCTGCAGGCGGCCGCCATGCTCCTGTTCCTGACGGCGAGCGACATCGGCTGGATCATCGTGGCGCGGTCGGTGCAGGGCATCGCCACCGGAGCCGCGATGAGCACCTTCACCGCCTCCCTCGTCGAGCTGGCGCCCGAGAGCCGCAAGAAGCTGGGCGCGACGATCGGCAGCACCGCTCCGGTGGGCGGACTGGCCGTCGGCGCCTTCCTCGCCGGGATCGCGGTGCAGTTCACCGCGCGCCCGACGACCGTCGTCTTCGTGACGCTCGCCGTGCTGTTCGCCCTCGGTGCAGCGGTCGTCGCGCTCGCACCCGAGACGGTCGAGCGTCGCCCCGGCGCCGTGCGCTCGCTGATCCCGCGGCTGGTCGTGCCGCGGGAGGCGCGGCGCGAGTTCGTCGGCGCCATCCCCGTCTTCGTGGCGACCTGGCTGCTCGCGGGGCTGTTCATCGGGCTGTCGCCGTCGATCATGCACGGGGTGTTCCACCTCGACAGCGGGCTGCTGAACGGCGCGATCGTCGCCGTCCCGCCCGCGGTCGGCGCTGTCGCGGGGCTGGTGCTGACCCGCGTCGAGGCGCGGCGGCTGATCCTCTGGTCGATGGCCGCCATCGTGCTCGGCGTCGCGGTCGCCGCCGCCGGCATCGCGAGCGGCCTGCTGCCGCTGCTCTTCGTCGGGGCCACGGTCGCGGGCGGCGGATTCGGCGCCGGGTTCTCGGCGATGCTGCGCATCCTGGCGCCGCTCGCGCCCAACGATCAGCGTGCAGAGCTGTTCGCCGCGATCTTCCTGGTCAGCTACCTGGCGTACGGCGTCCCGGCCCTCGCCGCCGGCGAGCTGATCGGGGTGGTCGGGCTGCTGCCCACCGCACTGGGCTACTCCGCGGCGATCGCGGCGGCGGCCGTGGTGGCGTTCACGGTGCAGGCGCGGCGGGCCCGCCTCGCCGGCGTCACGCCACGTCGATGAGCACCTTGCCGACGATCCCGGCCTCGACCGCGTCGTGCGCCTCGGCGGTGCGGTCGAGCGGGAAGCGGGTCAGCGGCAGCCCGTGCTCGGCCCCGACGGGCAGGGCGCCGGCGGCGACGGCCGCCGACACCGAGCGCACGGCGGCGGCCTTCGTCTCGGGCGTGGTCGTGTAGGTCAGCAGGAACTGCCAGCGCAGGTTCTTCGACATGCTCGGCCGCACCGGGATGCTGACCTCGGTCGAGCCGGGAGCGTCGGCGTAGACCGCGATGGTGGCGTTCGTGCCGCACACCTTCGCGTCGAGCCCGGCGTTGGCGATGACGTTGACCTCCACCACGATGTCGACGCCGCGCGGGGCGAGCGCACCGATGGCCCGCGCGGTGTCGCCGTCGGTGTAGTCCACGACGTGGTGCGCGCCCGCCGCCCGCGCGAGCTCCGCCTTCTCGTGGCTGCTCACGGTGGCGATGACCGTCGCCCCTGCCCAGGTCGCGAGCTGGATGGCGGCGTGGCCGACCGCGCCGGCGCCTCCCGCGACCAGCACGGTCCGGCCATCGAGCGAACCGGGCGCGAGCTCGGCCGGCGCGTACTCGTACGACGTGAGCGCCCGGTGCGCCGTGAGGGCGGGGATGCCGAGCGAGGCCCCCAGGTCGAAGCTCGCGTCGTCGGGGAGGCGGACGGCCTGCGCCTCCGGGAGCACCATCAGCTCCTGGGCGGTCCCGTCCGGACGCTGGTAGGCGGCGTCCCACACCCACACGCGGTCGCCCACCGCGAGGGAGGTCACGCCCTCGCCGACCTCGTCGACGACGCCGGCGCCGTCCTGGTTCGGCACCTGCGGGCGCGGGAGCTGCGCCGGGCCCGTGCCTGCGCGGGCCTTCCAGTCCGTCGGGTTGACCGCGGAGACGTGGATGCGCACGCGCACCTCGCCCGGACCGGCGTGCGGCTCCTCCCGCTCGCCGAGCACGAGCACGTCGGAACCGCCGGTGGACGAGTAGGTGACAGCCTTCATGCCCTCAAGCCAACCATGCGCCGGGGGATCTGTCAGCAGACCGCGGTCGTCAGCCGGCCGTGCAGGCGCCGGAGCTGATCGGCGCCGAGCCGACCGACGAGAGCACCGGCCGCAGCTCGTCGAGGGTCAGCGCGTATCCGGTGTCCGGATCGACGGAGGACCGCGCGAACACGACACCCACCACGTCGCCGGAGGTGTCGAGCAGCGGGCCGCCGGAATTGCCCGGCCGGACCGATCCGCGCGTCGAGTAGATGTCGCGGTCGACCAGTCCGCTCTGGTAGATGTCGGTCCCGCGGGCGGTGAGCCGGTCGCGCACACGCTGCGGGCTGATGGTGAACGGGCCGTCGCCGGGGTAGCCGACCGCGTACGTCTGGTCGCCGGCGGCCGCGTCCTTCCCGATGTCGAGCGGAGCCGCGTCGAGGTCGGTCACGTCGAGCACGGCCAGGTCGCGCTCGGGGTCGAACGCGACCAGCGTCGCGCGCTCCACCGAGTTCGAGCCCGACTCGCGGACGACGATCGAGGAGGCGCCCGCCACCACGTGCGCGTTCGTCACGACCCGGCCGCGCATGACGACCCAGCCGCTGCCCTCGGAGTCGACCCCGCACGCCGGCTTCGACGCGAGAACGGTGACCGTGGAGTCCTCGGCGGCGGACACCGCCTGCGGCACGGAGCCGTCCGGCGGCTGCACGGCCTTGATCTGCTCGCCGCTCTCGAACACCTTCGGCAGGCCGGCGCTCGCGAGCACGTCGTCCATCGCGCCGAGGACGGTGGAGGAGGGGACGGGCGCGACGCTGTTCAGCGTGGCGACCACGCGCGACGAGGTGGTCGCCTGCACGACGGTCGCGAGGCTGGTGGAGGCGGCGAAGCCGGCGAGCAGCCACACGACGACCGCCCAGGTGAGCAGCCCGAAGACGGCGCCGATGGCGGAGTCGAGCCAGCGGACCGGACCGTGCCGCAGCACGCGGCCGATGACGGAGGCGGCAGCGGCGGTCAGCGAGTAGACGACGGCGGCGCAGACCAGGATGACGACCGCGGCGACGATGGAGCGCTGCGTCACGCCGGTGAGACCGGCCGCGACCATCCACTCGACCACCACCGGAGCCAGCAGCAGGCCGAGCAGGATGCCGGCGCCCAGGCCGACGAGCGATCCGGCCGAGCGGATGGCGCCCCTGCTGTACCCGGCGACGATCGCGAGGACGGCGAGCACCAGCAGCACGACATCCACCACGGTCTCCACGCGCCCCACCCTGCCGCACGAGGCTGGACGGAGGCTCAACCCCGGGTGGGCATGTGCCGCTTCATTCCCGCCGGGCCGCGGGCTACCGTCGGTGACTCAGGACGAAGGAGGACCCCATGACCGATCCGCAGGAGCGCGGCGACCTCGCCCCCGGAGAGCGCGAGATGACCACCGCCGACCTCACCGCGCACGACCCCGAGCACGGGCACGAGCGGCATGGCGATGAGACCGAGCCGGATGAGACAGAGGCCGGGGCGGACGCGACCGAGCTCGAGCAGTCGACCGGCGTGCCGGACGAGACCGAGCTGCCGGACGGGCGAGCGGGCGAGGGCGCCTAGAGCCGGCCGTCCTCCTCGTCGCCGTCGTCGACCGACTCGGGCTCCGGCTGCTGCGCCGGGACGATGTCGGGGTCCATCTGCCACTCCGGCACGGCGTCGGGCTGGTTGCGCGTTTCTGTAGCCATGCGCGAACGCTACGCCGTCGCTTCCGGCGACGAAAGCCCTTGTCGTCGGCCATCGCTCCCGGGCATGGGGGGGGCGGCCCCCCGGGGGGGGGGGGGGGCCGGGCGGGGGGGGGGGGGGGGGGGGGGGGGGGGGGGGGGGGGGGGGGGGGGGGGGCCCGGGGCGGGGGGGGGGGGGGGGGGGGGGGGGGGGGGGGGGGGGGGGGGGGGGGGGGGGGG
>NZ_JBPGXM010000047.1:0-24085 GCF_056755495.1 Leifsonia sp. KNZ12-8B | reverse complement strand
AGATGTGTATAAGAGACAGGTCCTGATCGCGATGATGGTCTTCGCGATCGTCTCCGTCCTCGTCGCGTACTCGCTGACGCTGTCGATGACGCTCACCCGCAGCTCCCGCGCAGCGGAGGTCGCCGCGAACCTCGCCGCGCAGCAGATCGACATCGCTCGATCGCAGACCGACATCTTCACCGTCAAGAGCAGGGAGGTGACCCAGAGCCTCGACGGCACGACGTACACGATCACCACGTCCGTCGGCTGGGTGACCAGCACCGGCGCCGCCAGCGACTGCGGCGGCCCCGGCATCCTCCAGAACAAGACGCTCAACGTCTCGGTCACATGGACCGGGATGCGGTCCGGCACCGCCCCGGTGCAGGCGAGCACGCTGATCGCGCCCGCCGGCCCGATCAACGACCCGGCCTCGGGCACGATCATCGTGCACGTCACGCGCGCCGACGGCAGCGCGGCGGCAGGAATCCCCGTCGCGGCGGTGCCCGACACCTCCATCTCGCCCAACGCGGCGACCACCATCACGCCCGCACCCGTCGCGACCGACACCGACGGGTGCAGCTACGTGCTGAAGGTCGTGCCCGGCTCGTACGTCGTCACCATCGGGTCCTCGGGCGACAACCGCCTGACGCCCGCCCAGGCGACGCGGCCGGCCACGAAGGTCCCGGTGTACGGCAACCAGTCGGCCGTCGTCGAGCTGCAATACGACACGCGCGCCACTCCCGCGATCACGCCGGCGCCCGGCGCCCCGCTCGGCGTGTACTTCCCGCGCAACCTCCCGCTGACCCTCAAGCCGACCGGGGATCCGACCCTGGCGACGGTCACCGTCACCGGCGGCACGGCCGCGTCGCCCGCCTACAAGGCGAGCGTGCCCGTGTTCCCGGCCGTGTCCGGGTACGACATCATCGCCGGCGCCTTCATCGGCGCGGGCAGCCCGCAGCCGGTGTGCGACTCGGTCGATCCGCTGCAGTGGTCGACCCCGAACGCGAGCGGCCACGTCGGGCAGCGGGCGCACGTCGCTACGGAGCCCGGTTCCGCCAACCCGGTGGACCTGCCGATGGCGCTCGTCAGGCTCTCGACCAGCGGCGGACTCGGCGGCACGTGGGTGCGCGCGATCAGCGCAGCCGGCAACGCCGCCAGCGGCGACCCGGGCTGCGACACCGGCATGACACTGAAGTTCGCCCAGCTCTCCAGCAGCGGCAGTGCGGTCACGCTGGCGCTGCCGTACGGGAGCTGGAAGCTGGTCTCCGCGACGAGTGACACCGCCACGACGACGACCGACATCACCTCCACGGCCGTCACGCTTCCCGCCGGAAGCCCCGCCTGGACGAGCTCCACGATCTTCACGCTCGACCCGAGGCAGCCGTGATGCGCCTCCCCGCCCAGCTGCGCCGTGAGCAGGCCGGCCTCACCCTCGTCGAGCTGCTGATCGCGATGGCGCTCACCGCGCTGATCGCGACGCTGGGCACCTGGATGTTCGTCGCCGGCACCCACAGCGTGAGCCTGGCGCAGTCGATCGACGGCGGAACACGGCAGGCGTCCAACGGCATGAACCAGGCCGCCCGCATGCTGCGGGCGGCCACCCCGAACCCGCTGACCAACCCGACCCCCGGCGGCCAGCAGGCCGAGCCGGCGATTCTCGCGGCGACGGCCACCAGCATCGCGTTCTACGCCTATGTCAACCTGACCGGCGCCGAAAGCCCGGTCATGGCCCAGTTCTCGGTGGACGCGGACGGCCGGCTGATCGAGCAGCAGTGGAACCCGACCTCGAATGTCGCCGGGGTCAACGGGCACTGGACGTTCCCGAACCGCGCCACCGCGACTCCGGCAGTGAAGCGCGCCCTCTGCAACTCAATCCCGAGCAGCGCCGTCGTCTTCCGGTATTTCGACAAGACCGGTACGACCGAGTTGCTGCCATCGGCGCTGACGACCGATGCGCAACGTGCGGCGATCGCCTCCATCCAGGTCACCATCACGATCCGCGCGACCGGCTCCGCGAGCGCTGTGACGCTCACGAACACCATCAGCATGGCGAACGTGGGAGCGGGGTCGTGATGTTGCGTCTGCTCCGCGCCCCGCTGCGGGTCGTCCGATCGTCGGACGACCGCGGGGTCGCGCTCGCGATGGTCGTCGGGATCGCATCGGTGCTGCTCCTGCTGGTCTCGCTCACGACGACGTTCGCCGTCTCCGGGCTCGTGCGCTCCGACCACGATGCCGACTGGGATGCCGCGATGTCCGCCGCGTACGCCGGCGTCGCCGACTACCAGGGCCGTATGACCAACGACCCGACGTACTACCAGTGGGGCAACAAGAACGCCCCCTTCACCATCGCGAACGGCTCGGCCGCCACGGTGAAGAGCCCGCCGCTCACGAACCCCGCGTTCGACGTCACGCCGGGCGGCTCCTGGGCCCAGGTGAAGCTCACGGACGGCATCGCGGTCAACGCCTATTTCCGCTACGAGGTCGACAACTCCTCGTTCCAGAGCAACGGGGTGCTGCGGCTGCGCGCGACCGGCAAGGTCGGCTCGGTGACACGCAGTGTCGTCGCCAACATCAAGCAGGCCGGCTTCACCAACTACGTGTACTTCACCGACTACGAGATCCTCGATCCCGCGGTGAACACGAAGGCGTGCCCGGTGCTGCATGCCTGGGAGAACCCGTCCCTCGACTCCGAGTGCATCATCAACTTCGTCACCCAGGACACGCTCGACGGCCAGGTGCACTCCAACGACACGCTCAACATCTGCGGCGGCACGTTCAAGAAGCGCGTCACGACGGCGAACCCCAAGCGCGATGCGTCGGGGAGGCTGTACTCGCAGATCGGCTGCTCCGGCACGCCGGTCTTCAGCGCGGGACCGCCGCAGAACGCCTCCCTCTACAAGATCCCGGCGGTGCAGCAGCAGCTCGACCAGGTGCGCGCCGACCTGCCGGACACCGTGCCGAACCCGGGTTGTCTCTACACCGGGCCGACGCGGATCACCTTCGAGCCGGGCGGCACGATCAAGGTCTACTCGCCCTGGACGATCCACACGCAGACGAAGGCGGGCAACGGCTTCGCGGATCCCGCCTACTGCGGAACGGCCGGCACGCCGGGCGCGTCGCCGACGCAGAACCGCGGCACGCTCGCCGATCCGGCCGGAGTGACCATCGGCATCGGCGCGGCGACGGCGATGTGGAACAACCTGATCTACGTCCAGACCGTCCCGTCGTCGAACACGAACCCGAACTACTGGGCCGCGAACCGAAGCCCGAACAACAACGCGTTCGCCTGCGTCACCGCCACCGGCACCGGGACGGGCAACGGCATCGGCTACCCGGTGGCGAACGAGACGGTCTCGTCGAAGGTTCCATACGGGTGCCGCGCCGGCGACGTCTTCGTGCAGGGCACGGTGCACGGCTCGCTGACCGTCAACGCGGACAACTTCGCGTTCATCACGGGCACGCTCGTCTATCAGGACAGCGCCAACGACATGCTGGGCCTCGTCGGAGCCAACTCCGTCTGGGTCTGGAACCCGGTCCAGTGCACCTCCAGGGACGCCTACAACGACTGCACCGCCGGCACCTCGCTCACCTCCTGGGAGGCCGGCGCGAGCAGCACGAACTGCGCGCGGACGATCAACGCGGCCATCCTCTCCAACGACCATTCGTTCGAGGTGCAGAACTACAAGGCCGGCAAGCGCGGCTACCTCTGCGTCACCGGCTCCATCGCCCAGAAGTTCCGCGGGCCCGTCGGGCTGTCGGGAGGCAGCAGCGGCTTCTTCAAGTCGTACAGCTACGACTCCCGCCTCCTGAACTCCCCGCCGCCGCGCTTCCCGACCCCGCGCACCACCTCGTACGACGTCACGACCGAGATCGAGGTCAGGACCGCTTTCGCGCCGAATGGAGCACCGCTGTGATGACGACGACCGTGCTCCTCACCGCCGTCGGGATGACCGCCGTCTTCGGCGCCCTGATCGGCTCCTTCCTCAACGTGATCGTGTTCCGGGTGCCCGCTGGGCGCTCGATCGTGTCGCCGCCGAGTGCGTGCGGCAGCTGCGGGCAGCAGATCAAGCCGTACGACAACATCCCCGTCGTCTCCTGGCTGGCGCTGCGCGGCCGCTGCCGGTCGTGCCGCAGCCGCATCTCCGTGCGCTATCCGCTCGTGGAGGCGGTGACGGCCGTCGCGTTCGTCGTCGTCGCGTGGTGGTTCTGGGCGGGACCGGAGGCTCCGGCCGGGCACGACGGCTCGGCGCTCGCCGCGGGGGTGCTGCAGGTGGTCGCCTACCTCTACCTCGCGGCCATCAGCATCGTGCTCGCGCTCATCGATCTCGACACCCACCGCCTCCCGAACGCCATCGTGCTCCCCGCCTACGCCGTCGGCGCCGTGCTGCTCGGCGCGGCGGGCCTGCTCGCGGGCGACCCCGGCGCACTGCTGCGTGCGGCGATCGGAGGGGCCGCGCTGTTCCTCCTCTATCTCGCGCTCGCCCTGGCCTACCCGGGCGGGATGGGATTCGGCGACGTCAAGCTCGCCGGGGTGCTCGGCGGCTTCCTCGGCTTCCTCGGCTGGGGCACGCTCATCGTCGGCGCGTTCGCCGCCTTCGTGCTCGGCGGGCTCTACGCCGTCGCGCTGCTCGTCCTGCGCCGCGCGCATCGCGGCACGGGCATCCCGTTCGGACCGTGGATGCTCGCCGGGGCCTGGCTCGGCATCCTCGCCGGACCTGCCATCGCCGGCGCCTACCTGGCGCTGCTCGGACTCGCCTAGAACAGACAAGGAGGAACGGATGGCCAACAGCATCGTCGGCATCGACATCGGCTCCACGACCATTCGCGCCGTCGAGCTCGCCGACCCCGGCAAGCCGCGGCCGACGCTGCTGCGCCATGACGAGGTGCCGCTGCCCGACGGCGCCGCCAGCCGCGGCGAGGTGCTCGAGCCGAACACCGTGGCGGCCGGGCTCAAGCGGCTGTGGCAGCAGGGCGGGTTCTCGAGCAAGGACGTGGTGCTCGGCATGGGCAACCAGCGCGTCCTCGCCCGCGACCTGACGGTGCCGCGCATGTCGCAGACCCGCATCCGCGAGAGCCTGCCCTTCCTCGTCCAGGACATGCTGCCCGTCCCCGTGGCCGACGCCCTGCTCGACTTCTACCCGGTGTCGGAGGCGCAGGGCGACTCCGGTCCTGTGGTCAACGGCCTCCTCGTCGCCGCGGTGAAGGAGGCGGTGCTCGGCAACGTCAAGGCCACCCGGCTCGCGGGCCTCACCACGGTCGATGTCGACCTGCTGCCGTTCGCGGTGACCAGGGCGCTCATCACCCGGCCGGGCCTCACGGGGACGGTCGCGCTGGTCGACATCGGCGCGAACACCACGAGCGTGGTGATCGTCACCGACGGCGTCCCGCAGTTCGTCCGCATCATCCCTGCCGGGGGAGGCGAACTCACCCAGGCGCTCCGCAGCGGCCTCGAGGTGGAGCCGGGCGAGGCCGAGCGCATCAAGGCCACGATCGGACTCGCCCGCCAGGTCTCGACGCCGGAGGAGCACCAGGCCGTCGAGATCATCTACCGGGTGACCGGCGAGCTGCTCACGAGTCTCCGGAACACCATCAGCTACTTCGTGAACACCCGCCCGGCGACCCCGGTCGGGCAGCTCGTCGTGACCGGGGGAGGCGCTCAGCTGCCCGGCCTGCCCGACGCCCTGAGCGAGATGACCCGGCTCCCGGTCGCCATCGGCGACCCCTTCCAGTCCGTGGCGCTGTCGCGGCATCTCGACGCCGACGTGCTCCGGCAGCGGCGGTCGTCGCTGTCTGCGGCACTCGGCCTGGCCCTGGGGAGCGCGGCATGAGCATCACCCTTCGTCGATCCCCGCGGCCGGCCGGGGAGTCGGCGGCTCCGTCCCCGGCTCAGGCCGCGGCGACCGGCGCCGCAGCCTCGCGTCCGTCCTCCACCCGGCACGAGGACCTCCGCATCGGCGGCGAGCCGCGGGTCGACCTGCTGCCCCCGGAGGTCCGCACGGACCGCCGCGACCGTCGCCTGCGGCGCGCGTCCGGTTGGGGCGTGCTGGTCGTCGCGCTCGTGATGGTGGTCGCCGTCGGCGGCGCGTTCGCCGTCGACGTCGGCGCCCAGGCCCGACTGGTCGGGGCGCGGATGCAGACCACCGACCTCCTCACCCAGCAGCAGAAGTACGCCGACGTGCGCGAGGTGCAGCGCCAGGTCGCGCTCGCCGAGGCCGCGCAGCAGGTCGGCGCGGCGACCGAGATCGACTGGAACGCCTTCCTGCAGAAGGTCCAGGCCGTGCAGCCGGCGGGCGTCACCCTCACCTCCGTCGCCATCGACTCCGCCTCGCCGATCGCGGTGTACCAGCAGTCGACGGATCCGTTACAGGGTCCGCGCGTCGGCACGGTCGCGATCGAGGCGTCGAGCGCGGCGCTGCCCGATGTCACGGCGTGGGTGTCGGCGCTGGAGAAGGTGGACGGCGTGGTCGACGCCGTCCCGGGGGCCGCCAACTTCGACACGACGACGAACAGGTACGTCGCAAGCGTGACGCTGCACGTGGGCGAGGCCCTCTACACCGAGCGCTTCCAGCCGAAGGAGAAGTGACGTGGACAAGACCAGGCTCTGGATCATCGGCAGCGTCCTCGCGATGGCCGTCGTCGTCGTGCTCGGCTGGGTGGTCGGCGTGCAGCCGCAGCTCGACCAGGCGGCCGCCGCCGACGCGCAGACCGCGCAGGTGCGGGCGAGCAACGCCGCGAATGCCGCCGTGCTTGCGCGCCTGAAGAAGGACAGCGAGAGCCTCCCCGCGCTGAAGAAGCGGCTGACGGCGCTCAGCACGTCCATCCCGGCGGAACGGCAGGCCGACGAGTTTACCGACCAGGTCGTCGCGCTCGCCGCTGCCGCCGGGGTGACGGTGGTCGGGACGGAGATCGCGGACGGGCAGGCCTACGCACCACCCGCCGACCCGGGCGGTGGGGCGGCCGCGGGAGCAGGAGGCTCGGGAGGCGCCTCCACCTCCAGCTCCACCCCCACCTCCACCCCTGCACCGTCGCCGACCGCGACGCCGGCACCCGCGGCCTCCTCGGCCCCGTCGGCCGGGATGCCGCCCGTCACCAGCACCCTCGTGACCGACAAGAACTTCGTCGTCGTACCGGTGACGGCGACCGTCTCGGGCGAGTATGCGGACATCCTCGCGTTCGTGAAGGGGCTGCAGTCCGGCTCCCGCCTGATGCTCGTCGACGGCATCGATGTGGGGCCGGCGAGCTCGGGAACCGGGTACGACGGCACGGTCAGCGGCCTCCTCTACGTGCTGGCGGACGGCGAAGGGCCGACCCCGGCCGAGTAGCGCCCAGCGGTATGGCCTCCCTCGACAACGGCGGGCCCGTTGCTACAGTTGGCGACGAGATGGGCCCGCCGGGCCGATGGAGGGTGCTTGACATGCGCCACCCCACCCCGGCGCCCGCGCCGCGCGGCGCGCAGGCCGAGCCGCCCGCGAACACCGAGCAGGCGCCCGCCACCGCGCCGGCGCAGTCCGCCGCAGCGGAGCCGGCCGCCGCGGCCGCCGCGCCCGCCGCCGGGCAGGACGCCGGCGAGCCGCACGACACCGACCCCAACCTCGCCGCCCGCCGTGACCGAGCCGGAGCCCGTCACGGCGACCGACGACGAGATCGCCGCCGCGGTGGCCCGTTCGGCCGCTCAGCCCGGCGAGCCCGGCGCCTCTGCCGGCGGCCAGGCCACCGTCGACACCGCCACGCCGGCGCAGTCGGCCACCCCGGTGATCGCCGCCGCCGAGGCCGCGAACCTGCAGACCAACGGCTCGACCGGTGCCGCCGGTGCCGGTGCAGCCGGTGCCGAGGCGACCGCCGCCTACGGCACGGCCGGCACGGGCGAGGCGACCTGGGCGCCCGAGCCCACGACCGCCACCCCGGCCCCGCAGCCGGTCGCTCCGATCTTCGTGCAGCGGCCCGAGCGTCCGAAGAAGAAGAGCAACCGCGGTTTCGGCATCCTGATCGCGCTGATCGGCACCGTGGCGTACGCGATCCTGTGGACCGCCGCCGTCTTCATCGTCGGCGCGCTGCTGACGCCGAGCGACGAGTTCGTGTCGGCCATCACCCGCTTCTACACCGAGCAGTACTCCGGCTGGGCGCCGGTGCTGGCGTTCTTCATCGGGATGGTGGTGCTGGTGCAGATCCTCAACCGTGCGCGGTGGTGGGCATACATCCTGGGCGGCCTGTTCGTCGCGATCTTCGTCTACTTCGTCTACGTCGGCGCCGCCGTGCTCGACGCGCACCCGTGGGACCGCACGGCCGAGGAGCTCGACGTCGTCCTCCGCTCCGTCTGGCTGGGCGCCTTCGCCATCCTCGCCGGCATCATCGCGCGGGAGGTGTCGGTCTGGACCGGCGCCTGGCTCGCGGCCCGGGGCCGCAAGCTCAAGGCCCGCAACGCGGAGGCGCAGGCCGACTACGAGCAGCAGCTCGCCGACGCGCAGAACCAGGCCGTCGCCGCGTACGCGACGCAGCAGGGCTACTGAGCGGGGCGCCGATCCGGCGGGTGGGCCATGCGTGAGGAGCGCGCGTACGCGACGATCGTGGCCTGCTTCGCCGCGGGCCTCTACCTCGCCCTGATCGTCGCGGGCTTCGGCCTGCTGTCGCTCGCGACGAACACGGACGTCATCGCCGACCGCGAGGCGGGCACGCTCGTCGGGCCGGTGATGGTCGCGGCGGCGGTGGCGGTGTTGCTGATCTTCCTGATCGCCATCGGCACGCGCGTGCCCGCCGAGAAGCAGCGCGTCTCTCCCGGAGCCGCCCTGGCCGTCGGCGTCGCCTGCTACGCGGTGTACGCGGCGGCGGGCGCGATCGCCGGAGCCGCCGGCGACCCGAGCGAGCCCTTCCACTACGTCGTCTTCGCGCTGGGCCAGCTCGGCAGCATCTACGCGATCCTGGTCGGCGCCGCCGCCTTCGTCGTCACGCTGCTCTACCAGCTGGTCCTCGTCGGCCGCTTCCGCCAGCGCGGACGCCCGCAGTGGCCGTGGGAGAAGGACGAGGAGTAGGAGCCCCTACACCCGCACCCCCACCGGCAACCCCGCATCCACCAGCGGCACCTGCACCCGCGTGAACGTCCCCTTCTGGATGAGCACCCCGCGCCCGGCCGGGAACTCGGCCCGGTTCATCCGCGGGAGCGGCGTCTTCAGCAGCAGGTCGCCCTCGACCGACTCCGGCTGGAGCAGGAGGCCGCGGCGGCCGTTCTTGACCTCGCCGAGCAGCGGCCAGGAGGAGCCCCAGGCGCTCGTCTCGGCCTCCGCGACGAGCAGGTGGTCGCTGCGGCGGACCGCGCGCACCAGCTCGACGATGGCCGCGTCCGCCGGCGTCTGCAGGAAGTCGCCGATCGCCTCCACGAACACGGCGATCCGTCCCTCGGTGTCGGGGTCGGCGACCGCCGCGGCCAGGTCCTTCGCGAGCTCGGCGGCCTCGGCCGGCGTCACCGCACGTCCGGTCCACAGGCTGGAGCCCGCGAGCGGCGAGCGCGCCGAGCCCAAGTAGTAGAGCCGCGTCTCGGGGTCGAACCGGGCGACCGAGGCCGCCAGCGCCGCGAGCGCGTTGGTGCGGCCGCTCGCCGGCGGTCCGGCCACCAGGAGGGTGCCGGAGGGCTCGAACCCGTACGGGCCGAGGTCGATGTCGCTGAGGCCGAGCACGGGCGCGCCGCCGAGCGACGGCGGGAGGCTGTCGAGCGCATACTCCTTCGGCAGCGAGCCGATCTCCGGTGCCGGGCGGATGCCCGCTCGCTGCATCGCCTCGGCGAGCCGCCGCACCGCCTCCGACTGGTCCGACACGGCCCGCGAGCCGCCGAGCACGGCGACCTGCGTCTCGTACCCGTCGACGATCGCCCGGCCGGGAGGGGAGGCGGCGCTCAGCACGTCGCTCGGCGCGTCGAGCATCGCGTAGCCGTCGTCCGCGAGCCGCAGCACGACGCTGCGCTGCACGAGCGAGCGGATGGCCGTCGGCACGGCTCCCGCACGGTCGCCGGTGAGCGCGACGTGCATCCCGAGCCGCCGCCCGTCGGCGAGGATGTCGCGGAACACGTCGTACCACTGCGACCGCCCGGCGGGGATCTCGAAGTCTTCGCGGAAGTTCGGGAACCCGTCGATCAGCAGCAGGATGCGCGGCTCGTCCTGCCGCCCGGTCAGCGAGCGGTACTCGGTGATGCTGGAGGCGTTGGCCTCGGCGAAGCGCGGGCCGCGGTCCTCGAGCACCGCCTTCAGGGTCCGGAACAGCCGGATGATCCGCTCGGCGTCGTCGCCCGGGATGATCGAGCCGACGTGCGGCAGCTTCTCGAGCATCCGGAGGCTCCCCGCGCCGAAGTCGAGGCCGTACACGTGCACCGGCCCGCCGCGCGGCGTGATCGCGGCCGCCGACGCGAGCGTGCGCAGCACGGTCGACTTGCCGGAGCCTCCCGTGCCGTAGACGGCGAGGTTGCCGTCGACGTCCGGGTGGAAGTACACCGGCCGCTGCTCCTGCCGGTCGGGGATGTCGGCGACGCCCAGCAGCAGCTCGGCGTCCGTGCGCTGCCGCAGCAGGCCGAGGTCGTACACCGCGGCCAGCTCGTCGAGCCAGGGCCGGCGGGGATGCGGGATGTGCGCGGCCGCGTGCGCAGAAACGATCGAGGCGACCATCCGCTGCTGGTCCGTCGGGCCGAGGTCGCGCTCCGGCTCCTCCGCCGGACGCTCCTCCTCCCAGCGCACCTCGCCGCCGAAGCGCAGCTCCGCCACCTCGACGCCCGCCCGCTCCGGTTCGCGGCTGGTCCAGCCGCCGGCGTACGCCGACTGGAAGCGCACGAGCCGTCCCGGACCGGTCTTCGCCATGCCGCGGCCCGGGATGCCCGGGTCGAAGTGGGCCGCGTCGGCCACGCCGACCACGTCCTGGCTGTCCGACTCGTCGGCCATCCGCAGCGCGATGCGCAGGTTGGTGTTGGCGCGCAGGTTGTCCTTGATGACGCCCGCGGGCCGCTGCGTCGCCATGATGAGGTGGATGCCGAGCGAGCGTCCGCGCTGCGCGATGTCCACGACGCCGTCCACGAACTCCGGCACCTCGCCCACCAGCGCGGCGAACTCGTCGATCACGAGCACGAGCGCGGGCGGGCTCTCCGGGTCGCCGCGCTTCTCGAGTTCCAGCAGGTCCTTGGCCTTCTTGCGGTTGAGCAGGTGCTCCCGGTGGTGCAGCTCGGCGCGGAGGCTGGTGAGCGCCCGGCGCACCAGATGCGGGCTCAGGTCGGTCACGAGGCCCACGCAGTGCGGGAGGTTGACGCAGTCGGCGAACGCCGAGCCGCCCTTGTAGTCCACGAACAGGAAGGTGACGCGGTCCGAGCTGTACTCGGCGGCCATCCCGAGCACCCACGCCTGCAGGAACTCGCTCTTGCCCGCGCCGGTCGTGCCGCCCACGAGCGCGTGCGGCCCCTGGGTCCGCAGGTCGAGGTGCATGGCGTCGACGCCCGCCGAGCCGATGATCGCGCGCAGCGTGCCGGGCCGGCGCTTGGCCGGCCGCGAACCCGACGAGCGGTCGTGGATGGAGGCGTTCTGCCGCCAGCGGTCGATCACCGCTCCGGAGGTCTCGGCCAGGTCGTGCCCGAGCAGCGTCACCATCGACACCGATCGCGGCAGGTCGCTCGCGTCGGCGACGAGCGCCCCGGCATCGATGACGGGCGCCATGCGCCGGGCGTAGTCGAGGGCGGTTCCGGTCGCCACCGGCTCGGTGACGACCTCCTCGACGGTCTCGCCGAGCCGCACGAAGCCCGCGGTCGCGCGGTCCGGCCGGTCGGTGTGCTGCAGGTAGGTGCGGCACACCGCCGGGAGCTGCGTCACGTCCTCCGCGAGCCAGATCGGGAAGACGCCGGCATCGGCCGCCGCCTCCGCCAGCTGCACCAGCCGCGCCCGGTCGACCGCGACGTCGCCCGAGATCACGACCACCACGGCGGGGATGGGGGAGGGCGTTCCCTGCTGGGTGCTGCCGCCGCCGACCTCGGCGCCGCGCTCGAGCGCCGCGCTCTCCTGGTCCATGGCACCACGGCGCTGGACCGCCCCGCGGGCCGCGGCGAGCCGATCCTCGACCAGCCCCTCCAGCGCGCTCAGCACGCCGGCGGCGCTCGACGCGCTGTCGGCGAGGTGGCCGCCCGCGATCGGGCTGTGCGGGGAGGAGGTGTGCGGCATCCACTTGAGCCAGCCCAGCTCGCGCGACCAGCGCGGCGACACCAGCGCGGCGACCGCGAGCTCGGCGGGCGAGTGGAGGGTCGTGAGCTGCACGAGCACCGAGTTGATCGAGCCCGCGATCATGTCGGCAGGCCCGGCGATGCCCAGCGCACCCGACTCGTAGAGGTTGTCGAGCACCGGCACGTCGTCCACGAACTCGTTCGCGGCGATCACAGCGTCCAGCCGCTCCTGGAACTCCGCGATCAGCTCGCCGCGGTCGTTCACCGCGACCCGGTTGCGCGAGCGCATCCGCCCGCGGCCCAGCTGCAGGTTGAGGAACGACCAGTGCTCCGGACGCCTGGTCCACAGCAGCGGCCCGCGGCGCACGGCGTCGGCGAGGGCGTCGGCCGTGGTCGGCGTCTCGGCACGGCGCAGCTCGCCCTCGATGCCGCGCTCCTCCTCCAGCCGGCTCGAGAGCGCGTCGAGCCGCTGCTCGAACGCGGCGATCTGCTTCTTGAGCTTGCGCTTGTTGCGCGTGCGCGAGCTGATGTAGTTGCCGACCAGCATGATCGGCGAGAGCAGCACGAACAGCAGGGAGGTGGGGTTCTTGGTGAGCGCGAACAGCGCGCCGCCCAGCAGCAGCGGCGTCAGCATCGCCAGCAGCGGGAAGGGCGGGTCCTCCTTCTCGGCCGGCACCTCCGGCGCCTGGAACGTCTGCCCGGCGTAGCGGCGCTCGACGCGCGGCGACCGGTTGAAGAACACCGGCCCGGCGGTGGGCGGCGCGGCCGGCACGTCGCTCCCGGCCAGCACGGTCAGCTCCACCTCGGTGTCGCCGATGAGCATCGTCTCGGCGCGGCGGACGGTGAAGCGGGTGACCAGTCCGCCGTCCACCACGACGCCGTTCGCGGAGCCGAGGTCGACCACCTCGACGCCGTCGCCCGCCTCGAACCGCACGTGCCGCTTCGAGACCAGCGGGTCGTCGAGCACGACGTCGCAGCCCGCGTCGCGACCGAGCACCGTTGTTCCGGCGCGCAGCGGGAACTCGCGGCCGGCCTGGTCGCCGGTCAGCACGCGCAGCGTCGCCACGACCGGCGCGTCGCCGAGCTCCGGCGGTACGTAGTGGAGGCCCGCGTCGGCCAGCGCGACCGTCGCCCCGCTCCCGATCCACGCCTCGCCGATCGGCGCGTCCGGCGGAAGGATGAGCGGCTCGGCCTGGCCGGGCAGCTGCGCACGCAGCGTGAGCGCTTCGCCGGGGGCGACCGGCCCGGTCCGCCGCGGATCGACGCGGGCGATGGTGGCGGCGACCTCGGAGATGCTCGCGGCGGCGTCCGCGGTGACCACGATGTCGTCGCCGCTGCCGGCGGGGCGGGCGAGGGTGAGTTTGAGGCGCACGACAGCACGATACCCGCCGGGCCACGCGCGACCGGATGGGGACCGCTCCCCATCGCTGTTCCGTCTGGGCGTCTGTACATTGGACGCTGCCTGACCGAAAGGAGTCGCCGATGGGTGCGCCCGACCTGAAGCTCGACCTGCAGCTGCTGACCCAGCTGCGCGACGACCTGGACGCCGTCGTGAAGGAGTTCGAGGACGCCGACGACTTCAGCGACGACGTGGCCGAGGCCACCGGGCACGACGAGCTGGGCGACCGCGTGCACGACTTCGCGCACAAGTGGAACGACAAGCGCAAGAAGATGACCGAGAGCGTGAAGGCGCTGAAGGAGTCGATCGGCGCGATCACCGAGGGCTTCACGAAGGTCGACGGCGAGCTGGCGAAGGCGCTGGAGGACGCGGCGGCCGACGTCGCGAAGAACCACCCGGAAGCCACGGCGAAGTAAGGGGGAGCGGAGATGAGCGACAGGGAGTACGACAAGCTCGAGGGCAATCCGGGGCTGGTCCAGTCCAAGGCCGCCCACTACGAGCGGATCGCGCACGCGATCACCCGCTCGGTGGCCGCCCTCGACCGCATCAGCGAGGTCGGCGGGATGACCAGCAAGGCGGTCGACGCCGTCAAGAAGAGCGCGGCCGACGTCGCGGAGGACATCGGCAAGGCGCAGGACCGCTACGAGACCACGGCGACCGCGCTGACCGTGTATGCGGGCAAGCTCCGTGACGCGCAGGACGACGCCGAGACCGCCATCTCCCTCATCAACGACAAGCAGGATGCGGCGGACGCCGCCCAGCGCAGCGCGCACACCGCGCAGCAGAAGGCCGACGAGAGCACTCCCGAGGAGAAGGCGGCCAACGACACCGCCGCCTCCAACGCGGCGTCGGCCGCCGGCGACGCCCTCAAGGAGCTGCACGCCGCCCAGCAGGCCTGGCGGGATGCCCGGGACGCCAAGAACAAAGCCGCGCACACCGCCGCCGAGGCGATCAAGGACGTCGTCGAGGGCAAGGGCAACCACGGCCTGAAGGACGGCTTCTGGGACAACTGGGGCGATGTCATCAAGAAGATCTGCGAGATCGCCGGAGTGCTGGCCATCTTCCTGTCCTGGGTGCCGATCCTCGGCCAGATCCTCCTCGTGCTCGCCATCGTCGGCGCCGTCATCAGCCTGGTCGAGAGCGTGATCAAGGCGATCAACGGCGACGGCAGCTGGGTCGACGTGGCGTTCGCCGCGGTGGGCGTCGTGCTCGCCGTGTTCGGCGGCAACATCGGCAAGTACATCGCCAAGCTCGTGAAGGCGAAGGGCCTCACCGCGGCGATGAAGCTCCCGCGCCGCCAGTTCAAGGCCCTGACCGGCATCACCAAGGGCAAGAAGGCGGCCGCCCTCAAGGACGTGCAGGCGATGGTCAACTCGCCGAAGGCCCTGCCCAACGTGATGAAGGAGGTGTTCGGCACGAACCCGTTCAAGATCACGCCGGCCTCCGAGGGGCTGATGAAGCTGCGGAGCAACCCGCTCGGCCTGGTCGGCTTCGACAACCCGCAGTTCGCCAAGGAGATCGCCGACCAGATCCCGATGGGGTACAAGGTCGCCCTGGGCGTCTGGAACTACCGCGTGGTCGCCGGCAAGCTCGAGACCTTCACCAACAACCCGTTGGACCAGAGCGACAAGCCCGTCTCGCTGAAGCCGGACTCCATCGCGAAGGACCTCGCCAACGGCCGTCTCCCCAAGTGGACGCTCGGCTAGGGTGGGCGGCATGGCACCCGGCATCCGCGACTTCTCCGTGTCCATCCCCGAGGGCTTCTACCCGATGCTCCTCGACGACGATGTCGCCAGCGAGGACTGGGCGCGCGACGTCGTCGCCCGGGCCACGGCGGAGCTGGGCAGCTCCGACCACGAGGGCGCGGTGGAGGCCGAGCTCGCCGAGCTGCGCCTCCGGCTGCTCGCGCAGCTGAACCCGTACCTCACCGCCGCCGTCTACCTGCGGCCGGAGCACTTCCTCAGCGTCGGCGCGGTCATGACGTTCCAGGTCGCCGGCGTCGAGCCCGATCAGGATGCGGCGTGGTTCCTGCGCGAGGCGCGGGAGCTCGCCGGCGACCCGGACGCCGACGGCACGACCATCCTCTTCGACGGCTGGGAGCACATCATCCCGAGCGGCCGCCTGGCCGGCATCCACCAGGTGGTGGAGTACCTCGACGACCCCGCCGAGCCGGGCGAGGCGCCCGAGGAGGGCTGGGTGGAGGCGCGCACCGTCTTCGGCGTCTTCCCGCCAGGGGCCGACGAGATGGTCCACTTCACGTTCACGACAGCCGACCTCAACGCGTTCGGCGACATGCCGGCCGAGACGGAGAGCATCGTCGCGTCCCTGTCGATCGAGCTCGAGCAGTGACGAGGCAGCTGTCGTTCCAGGAGGCCGATCTCAGCATCGTCCTGCCCGGCACATGGGTCTCGGTGCCGCTGGAGGGCGATGAGAACTCGCGTGCGCAGATCGCGGCCTTCGTCAAGAGGCAGATCGGCATGAACGACCGGCTGGCCCGGCTCCGCCGCGACGCCCGCGAGCAGCTGCTCGGGATGGCCGCCGCGGCGAAGGAGGCCGGCGCCTTCCGCGTCGGCCTCTCGCTCGAGATCCTCCCCGGCGTGCCCTTCCCCGCCGCGATGATCATGGACTTCTCGCCCTGGCCGCCGACCGCGACCGCGACCGATGACGACCCGGCGGCCCGGCTCGCCCGCGCCTTCCCGGAGGCCGAGCAGCTCGCTCTCGACGCCGGGCCGGCCGCACGCTCGTCCGACGTCGCGCAGCTGAAGGTCGGCGCCGAGACCACCCAGGACGTGAAGCTGGAGTACTGGCTCCCCGTCCCGGACGGCAGCCGCCTGCTGCACATCACGGTCGACGTGCCGTCTCCCGGCGATCCGCTGCTCTACACCGAGCTGTTCGACGCGATCGTGGACTCGGTGCGCTGGACGCCGGTCGCCTGACGCCGGTCCCTGCCCTGTCCACAGTCGCCGGCCGGCCCAGCGGCATCCACATGGGGAGTGCTCCCCATTCCGGTCCGGAACGGCTCCTGGTTAGGTAGAGGTAGCTGGTCGGCCCGGGGGGTTCGACCTCAAGGGACCAACCTCAGGGACCACCATCAGCGACAACGAAGGGAAAACACCGTCATGGCCAACATGAACGTCACCTACGGCGAGATGACCGATGCCGCAAACCGCCTGATCGCGGGCAAGGACGACATCACCGCCAAGCTCCACGAGCTGCAGAACCTCGTCAACGGCCTCGTCAACGGCGGCTTCGTCACCGACCAGGCCTCCGGCGCCTTCCACACGTCCTACGAGCAGTTCACCAAGGGCACGACGGACGCCGTGAGCGGCCTCGACGGGATGTCGCAGTTCCTCACCAAGGCGGCCGACGCGCTGCAGAACGTCGACAGCGAGCTCGCCAAGGGCATCGGCGGCTGAGCCGACTCCACCTCTCCCGAGCGCGGGTACCCACAACGGGTGCCCGCGCTCGTGCGTTGCGGCGCAATAGGCTCGCGGATGTCGAAGGGATCCGATGAGCCTCCACCCCGCTTCTGCGCCCGCCACCGCGCCAGAGCCCGCCAGCACGCCGGAGCCCGCCCCGGCCCGGCCGCGCGGATCGCGACGCCGGTTCCGCTGGGTCGCGGGGATCGCGGTCGTCGCCGTTGCGGCTCTCGTCGCCTCCGGCGCGTCGGCCGTCACGCTGCGGCTCGTCGCGGACCAGCCGCGCGCGCTGGTGGCCCGCTACCTCACCGCGTTGGAGCGCGGACACGCGGAGGAGGCCATGCGGATCGGCCGCATCCGGCACACTCCCGACGACATCCTCCTGAGCGAGAAGGCGTACGCGGCGGCGAACGATCACATCTCCTCGTTCCGGATCGGCCGTGTCGCCGTCCACGGCCGCACCGGCTCGGTGGACGCGACCGTCGTGCGAGGGGACCGCAGCGAGCATCGGTCGTTCGCCATCGAGAGCGCCGGCGGCCTCCCCGGCGCCACGCTCTGGCGGCTCGCACCCGTGAAGACGGAGACCGTCCGCTTCACCGTGGCCGCGCCGGCCGACATCCGGTACTCCGTCGCCGGCATCGCGCCCCGCGATGAGCAGACCACGGCTGCCGTCACCCTCCGCGCGCTTCCCGGCGACTACCCGGTCGCCTTCACCTCGCCGAGCGAGGACTACCGCATCTGGGATGCGGACGTGGCCTCGTCGCCCACCGGCACGACGAAGCCCTCCCGCTTCGTCGCCCAGCTCACCTCCGAGGGCGACGCGGCCGGCCGCAAGGCTGCGGATGCCTGGCTCGACGCGTGCGCCGCTTCACTCGCCACCGCCCCGCCCGACTGCCCGTTCGGGGTCGCGGACAGCACGCCGGA
This sequence comes from Leifsonia sp. KNZ12-8B, assembly GCF_056755495.1. Classification (NCBI taxonomy): domain Bacteria; kingdom Bacillati; phylum Actinomycetota; class Actinomycetes; order Micrococcales; family Microbacteriaceae; genus Leifsonia; species Leifsonia sp. KNZ12-8B. Next base: position 6,189 of record NZ_JBPGXM010000047.1, on the reverse strand, counting down.
CGGCTTCACGGCCGGCGACGTGCACTGGACCGTGACCGCGCGCCCCTGGGTCGTCATCGACCCGGCGTGGACCGACGGAGGCTGGAGGGTGTCGGCCGACCGCGGAAGCGTCGCCGCTTCGACGACGCTCACGCGCTCCTCGGACGGCGCGACGGGCGAAGGCTCGACCGACCCGTTCCCCTTCGGCTACACGGGTAAGCTCGCCTTCGGCACGGACGGCGCGGTGTTCGTCCCGATGCTCGACGACGGCACCACGCAGGGCTGATCGACGCCGGTTTCGCCCTGCGCGGACGGGGGTCTAGCACACCCGCTCTCATTTGACCGGCAAGGGCGCGGACGATAGTATTTATCGGGTGTGCGCTCTGTCGCGCGCTTGTTCTGTGCCCGCAACGGCACGGGATGCGCGGGCCGGCACGTACTCATCCGATGGGCAGGGAGACCGCACGGGATCCCCGCCCCCACGGCATATCGGCAGGCGGACCATCCGCCCGCCAGCCGATCACCCCCGCGATCACGAACAGCCCGCCACCGGCCTTCCGGAACCGGGCCGCTGGATCGCGGACAGCAACACCTGTCACCGTGCAGTCCATACAAGGAGAAGTCAGTGCCAACCATTCAGCAGTTGGTCCGCAAGGGCCGGACGCCGAAGGTCACCAAGACCAAGGCTCCCGCCCTGAAGGCCAACCCCCAGCAGCGCGGCGTGTGCACCCGCGTCTACACCACCACCCCCAAGAAGCCGAACTCCGCGCTCCGCAAGGTCGCCCGTGTGAAGCTGTCGAACGGGACCGAGGTCACCGCCTACATCCCCGGTGAGGGCCACAACCTGCAGGAGCACTCGATGGTGCTCGTCCGCGGCGGTCGTGTGAAGGACCTGCCCGGCGTGCGCTACAAGATCGTGCGCGGCGCGCTCGACACCCAGGCCGTGAAGAACCGCAAGCAGGCTCGCAGCCGCTACGGCGCGAAGATGGAGAAGAAGTAATGCCTCGCAAGGGTCCCGCTCCCAAGCGCCCGGTCGTCGCCGACCCGGTCTACGGCTCGCCGGTGGTCAGCCAGCTCGTCAACAAGATCCTCCTCGACGGCAAGAAGGGCCTCGCCGAGCGCATCGTCTACGACGCGCTCGAGGGCGTCGCCTCGAAGTCCGGCCAGGACGCCGTCACCACGCTCAAGAAGGCGCTCGACAACATCCGCCCGACCCTCGAGGTCCGCAGCCGCCGCGTCGGCGGCTCGACCTACCAGGTCCCGGTCGAGGTCAAGCCGCACCGCGCCAACACCCTCGCGCTCCGCTGGCTCACCAGCTACGCCAAGGGCCGCCGCGAGAAGACGATGACCGAGCGTCTCACCAACGAGATCCTCGACGCGTCGAACGGTCTCGGTGCCGCGGTCAAGCGCCGCGAGGACACCCACAAGATGGCCGAGTCGAACAAGGCCTTCGCCCACTACCGCTGGTAATAAATCTGGCCGCCCGGGCGTTATACCTAACCGTGCCGCGCCCGGGCGGCACAGCTTCCACTCTCTACTTTTCGGAGGAACCCTGTGGCACAGGACGTGCTCACCGACCTGAAGAAGGTCCGCAACATCGGCATCATGGCCCACATCGATGCCGGCAAGACCACCACGACCGAGCGCATCCTGTTCTACACGGGCGTCAACCACAAGATCGGTGAGACGCACGACGGCGCCTCGACCACCGACTGGATGGAGCAGGAGAAGGAGCGCGGCATCACCATCACGTCCGCGGCCGTCACCTGTTTCTGGAACAAGAACCAGATCAACATCATCGACACGCCCGGTCACGTCGACTTCACCGTCGAGGTGGAGCGCTCGCTCCGCGTCCTCGACGGCGCGGTCGCGGTGTTCGACGCGAAGGAGGGCGTCGAGCCCCAGTCCGAGACCGTGTGGCGTCAGGCCGACAAGTACGTCGTTCCGCGCATCTGCTTCGTCAACAAGATGGACAAGCTGGGCGCCGACTTCTACTTCACGGTCGACACCATCGTGTCGCGCCTCGGCGCCAAGCCGCTGGTGATGCAGCTCCCGATCGGCTCCGAGTCCGACTTCGTCGGCGTCGTCGACCTCATCGAGATGCGCGCGCTGGTCTGGCCGGGCGACGCCAAGGGTGATGTCACCATGGGCGCCAAGTACGAGGTCCAGGAGATCCCCGCCGACCTCAAGGAGAAGGCGGAGGAGTACCGCAACCGCCTGCTCGAGACCGTCGCCGAGAGCGACGACGCGCTGCTCGAGAAGTACTTCGGCGGCGAGGAGATCACGGTTCCCGAGATCAAGGCCGCGATCCGCAAGCTCACCGTGAACAACGAGATCTACCCGGTCCTGTGCGGTTCGGCGTTCAAGAACCGCGGCGTCCAGCCGATGCTCGACGCCGTGATCGACTACCTCCCGTCGCCGCTCGACGTGCCCGCCATCGAGGCGCACAACCCGCGCGACGAGGAGCAGGTCATCCTGCGCCACGCCGACGCGACCGAGCCCTTCTCGGCGCTCGCGTTCAAGGTCGCCGTGCACCCGTTCTTCGGTCGCCTCACCTACGTGCGCGTGTACTCGGGCCGCATCGACTCCGGCGCCCAGGTCATCAACTCGACCAAGGGCAAGAAGGAGCGCATCGGCAAGATCTTCCAGATGCACGCCAACAAGGAGAACCCGGTCGACTTCGTCACCGCCGGCAACATCTACGCGGTGATCGGCCTCAAGGACACCACCACCGGTGACACCCTGAGCGACCCGGACAACCAGGTCGTCCTCGAGTCGATGACGTTCCCGGAGCCGGTGATCGAGGTCGCCATCGAGCCGAAGACGAAGGCCGACCAGGAGAAGCTGGGCACCGCGATCCAGAAGCTGGCCGAAGAGGACCCGACGTTCCGCACCGAGCAGAACCAGGAGACCGGCCAGACCGTCATCAAGGGCATGGGCGAGCTCCACCTCGACATCCTCGTGGACCGCATGAAGCGCGAGTTCAACGTCGAGGCGAACGTCGGCAAGCCCCAGGTGGCCTACCGCGAGACCATCCGTCGCGCCGTCGAGAAGTACGACTACACCCACAAGAAGCAGACCGGTGGTTCCGGTCAGTTCGCGAAGGTGCAGATCTCGCTCGAGCCGATGGAGGTCACCCCCGAGACCTCGTACGAGTTCGTGAACGCCGTCACCGGTGGTCGCGTGCCGCGCGAGTACATCCCCTCGGTGGACGCGGGCATCCAGGACGCGATGCAGGTCGGCGTGCTCGCCGGCTTCCCGACGGTGGGCGTCAAGGCGACGCTCGTCGACGGTGCATCGCACGACGTCGACTCCTCGGAGATGGCGTTCAAGATCGCCGGCTCGATGGCCTACAAGGAGGCCGCTCGCAAGGCGAACCCGGTGCTCCTCGAGCCGCTCATGGCGGTCGAGGTGCGTACGCCGGAGGAGTACATGGGCGACGTCATCGGCGACCTGAACTCCCGCCGTGGCCAGATCCAGTCGATGGAGGACGCGAGCGGCGTCAAGGTCGTCCGCGCCAACGTCCCGCTGTCCGAGATGTTCGGCTACATCGGCGACCTGCGGTCGAAGACCTCGGGCCGCGCGGTGTACTCGATGCAGTTCGACAGCTACGCGGAGGTCCCGAAGGCTGTGGCCGACGAGATCGTCCAGAAGAGCAAGGGCGAGTGACCTCGGTCGCTGCTCCCAGGCAACATCCCGTAACATAAGAAACCAATCCCGTAGACCCGCCGGTCGAAATCCATCGACCGGGGTGTCTGCACGAGAGTCCTGAGGAGGACCACAGTGGCTAAGGCCAAGTTCGAGCGGACTAAGCCGCACGTGAACATCGGAACCATCGGTCACGTCGACCACGGCAAGACGACGCTCACCGCGGCGATCTCCAAGGTGCTTGCTGACAAGTACCCGTCGGCGACCAACGTGCAGCGCGACTTCGCGTCGATCGACTCGGCTCCGGAAGAGCGTCAGCGTGGTATCACGATCAACATCTCGCACGTCGAGTACGAGACCCCGAAGCGCCACTACGCGCACGTCGACGCCCCGGGTCACGCCGACTACATCAAGAACATGATCACCGGTGCGGCTCAGATGGACGGCGCGATCCTCGTGGTCGCCGCCACCGACGGCCCGATGGCTCAGACGCGTGAGCACGTCCTGCTCGCCAAGCAGGTCGGCGTGCCGTACCTCCTGGTCGCGCTGAACAAGTCCGACATGGTCGACGACGAGGAGATCCTGGAGCTCGTCGAGCTCGAGGTCCGCGAGCTGCTCTCCAGCCAGGACTTCGACGGCGACAACGCCCCGGTCATCCGCGTCTCGGGCCTCAAGGCTCTCGAGGGCGACGAGAAGTGGACCCAGAGCATCCTCGACCTCATGGAGGCCGTGGACGACTCCATCCCGGACCCGGTGCGCGACAAGGACAAGCCGTTCCTGATGCCGATCGAGGACGTCTTCACGATCACCGGTCGTGGCACCGTCGTCACCGGCCGCGCCGAGCGTGGCACCCTGGCCATCAACTCCGAGGTCGAGATCGTCGGCATCCGCCCGACGCAGAAGACCACGGTCACCGGTATCGAGATGTTCCACAAGCAGCTCGACGAGGCCTGGGCCGGCGAGAACTGTGGTCTGCTCCTCCGTGGCACCAAGCGCGAGGACGTGGAGCGCGGTCAGGTCGTCGCGAAGCCGGGTTCTGTGACCCCTCACACCAACTTCGAGGGCACCGCCTACATCCTGTCCAAGGACGAGGGTGGCCGTCACAACCCCTTCTACACGAACTACCGTCCGCAGTTCTACTTCCGTACCACCGACGTCACCGGCGTCATCTCGCTGCCCGAGGGCACCGAGATGGTCATGCCCGGCGACACCACCGACATGTCGGTCGAGCTCATCCAGCCGATCGCCATGGAGGAGGGCCTCGGCTTCGCCATCCGTGAGGGTGGCCGCACCGTGGGCGCCGGTACGGTGACCAAGATCATCAAGTAAGTCTCCGGACTCACTCGGAAGAGGGTCGGGCCTTCGGGCCCGGCCCTTTTCTGTTTCCTATCGCTGCTTCTAGCCTCTGTTCCCCGGCTCTGTTTCCCGGCGTCGTGTTCCCGGGGCAACTGCACGGATTACATTACGTATATTGAATGCGCCTAGCGTGCTGCTCGGTCACCTCGACAGAAAGCAGCACCATGAAACGCATGTCACGCATCCTCGCCGCGGCGGGGTCCGCTCTTGTCGCCCTGCCTGTCCTGCTCGTCGGCTCGCCGGCGGGAGCCTCCACCGGTCAGCTGGTCACCGAGTCGTCGTCGACGACTCCTGACGCCCTGGCCGCCTCCCTCGTCGGCGACGGCGTGGAGGTTGCCGGCGCCCGCATCTCGGGAGCCGCCGCGGCGATCGGCTCCTTCTCCGGGATGTCGGCCGCCGGCATCGACGCGGGCGTCGCCCTCAGCACCGGACGGGTGTCGTCGTTGCCGGGTCCGCATGAGGATTCCGCCGTCTCCGGAGTCTTCGACACCCCCGGAGACCCGGACATCGACGCGCTCGTCGGCGCCCGCACTCTCGACGCCGTGGTCATGGAGTTCGACTTCCGTCCGACGACGGACTCGATCGCGTTCACCTACGTCTTCGGCTCGATGGAGTATCCGGAGTGGGTGGACAAGAGCTTCAACGACGCCTTCGCGTTCATCATCGACGGCGAGAACTGCGCCCTCATCGACGGCGAGCCGGTCTCGGTCAACACCATCAACGACCACGCGCATGCCGACCGCTACGTCGACAACAGCGAGGGCGCGGCCGACACCACGCTCGACGGTTTCACGACGCCCCTGACCTGCGCGGCCGCGGTGCGTGCGGGGGAGTGGAACCACGCCAAGCTCGTCATCGCCGACACCGCCGACGGCCTCTACGACTCGACCGTCCTCATCGCGGCCCACAGCTTCCGGGCCAACACCGCGCCCACCGCCGCGGACCTCCAGCTGACCGTCGTCAGCGGCACCTCGCTTTCGATCGTGTATCCCGGCGAGGACGCCGACGGCGACGCCCTCACCTACGACGTCGTGCAGCCTCCCACCCACGGCGACCTCGCCCCGACCTCGACCGGCGCCGTCTACACCCCCGCCGCCGGCTTCGTGGGAACGGACGCCTTCGCCTACAACGCCTCCGACGGCATCACCACCTCCCGCTCCTACACAGCGTCGATCGAGGTCACCCCCGCTGCATCCCAACCGACGC